>JBGOUW010000399.1:0-4769 GCA_041477755.1 Binatia bacterium | reverse complement strand
CGATCTCGAGAATCGTACCTGTGCGTTTGGCCGTATCGATCACCGCGTCGATGTCGATGTCATAGGGCTCGCGCTTTTGTAGGACGCGGCCGGTCGGATGAAACAGGATGTCGGCGTGAGGGCTCTCCATCGCGCGGATGATGCGGCGGGTCATCTCGGCGCGGGAGAGATTGAAGTGTGAGTGGACTGCCACGCCGACTACGTCGAGTTCGGCGAGCACGTCGTCGTCGATATCCAGCGTCCCGTCTTTGTTGATGTTGACCTCGGCGCCGCTGAGCAGCGTGAATCCCTTCAGGTGTTTGCGCAGCGTCCGGATGGCTTTAATCTGCTCGCGCAACTTGGCCTCGTCGGCGCCCATCATCGCCAAGCCCTTGGTGTGATCGGTGATCGCCATGTATTCGCGGCCGAGGCGGCGCGCCTCCTGCACCATCTCCTCGATCGAATTGGCGCCATCAGTCCATGTCGTTTGGGTTTGCAGATCACCGCGCACATCGCCGTATTGAATCAGGCGCGGCAGTCGGCCCTCACGTGCGGCGTCGATCTCCCCCGCGTCCTCCCGCAGCTCGGGTTCGATGTAGGGCAGGCCGAGTACGTCGTAGACATCCTCCTCGGTCTTGCCGGCGATCTGTTTCTCGCCGCGAAAGACTCCGTACTCGTTGAGCTTGAGACCACGCTCGATCGCGATCTTCCGTAGCGTGACGTTGTGGGCCTTGCTGCCGGTGAAGTAATTGAGCGCCGCGCCGAAACTTGTGGAAGGCACCACCCGCAGATCGACTTGCAATCCGCTTTCGAGTCGCACACTCGACTTCGTCGAGCCTTGGCCGAGCACTCGAGCGACTTCGCGCATGCCGACGAAAAACTCCATCACCCGTTCGGGCTGATTCGACACCACCAATACATCACCGTCACCGACAGTCTCCCGGCGACGGCGCACGGAACCGGCGATCGCGACCTGCTGTACGCCGGCGATCGTGCCCAGCCGCGCCTGGATGTCTTCGAGCAATGGCAGCACGGTACCGAGCGGCTGGCGGCCGATGTGGCCGCGGAGAAACTCGATGCCCTTGAGAATCTTCTGCTCACTCTTCTCGCCGAAGTGCGCCAGCGTACGGATCTGGCCGGCGCGCGCGGCGCGTTCGAGATCGTCGACCGTACGAATGCGCAGCGCGTCGTACAGCGCTTTGACATGTTTCGGGCCGATGCCTTCGATCGCGGTCAGTCCGGAGATGTCGGCCGGCACCTTCGCGTGCAGATCGTCGTAGTACTTCAGCTTGCCGGTCGTCAGCAGCTCTTCGATCTTCTCGCCGATACCACGGCCGACGCCGGGAATTTCTCCCAGCGCCTTCAGTCCACCCTTCGCGTAACTGTCGGCAAGGGGCTCATCGAGTGCCTCGATCGTATACGCGACCTTTTCATACGCCCGCGGTTTGAACGGCACGCCTTCCATGTCGAGCAGCGCGGCGATCTCGCGCATGACTTTGGCCACGGCCGCGTTGGTCATGATGAAAGTCTACAGTCGAAAGTCCACAGTTGAAAGTCGGACGTTCGCCTTGACAGAAATCCGTCTCGTGCCCTATGGCGAGGGGACCTAGCGAGTGTTGCTCGCGACGGTGCCGGCGCAGACGAAGTGGCTGGGGGGGAGAGACTCTGTGGGGTGAACCAGCGCTGGAGACCGGCGGTTGCCACGGAGGGCCATCATGGAAGTTTCTGAATTCAGCTTCAGACTCTTGGTTCTCTTCCTTCCAGGGATCATGTGTCTCCTTCTCATCGACCCGCTCATTGCCCATCGAGAGTGGCACGCACCGCAGCATTTTGTGTACGCGTTTGTGCTGGGATTTCTTTGCTACGTTCTCGCATTCCCACTCTTGGCCGTCGTCCAGTGGACGTGGCCGCCCCGGCTTTCGTTCTTTTCGTCGATTTCGGATTCCCGCGCGATACCCTATTCCGAGCCACTCTTGGTGACGCTGTTGGCCTCGCCTATTCTCGCGCTGGTTGTATCGCTCGCGGTTAATCGGAGATGGCTCTACCGGCTCGCGGGATCCATCGGTGTGAGCGAGCGCGACTCTGAAGATGTCTGGAGTTCGGTCTTCGGATCAAATATCCGATGGGCGACGATTCGGGACCTGGAACACGATTTGGTCTATGATGGGTGGGTGGAACGTTACTCGGACTTTCTTGACGGCAATGAGCTGCTATTGCGCGACGCCAGGGCGTACCGGAACTCAACCGGGGAAGAGCTGTATAAGGTCGATGCGGTGTATCTCGCTCGTGCCAAGGACAGCGTTACGATCGAGTTCCGCGGCGCAGAACTCGAAGACTAGTGGGAGGAAAGGAATCATGGCTAAGCCCATATCTCGAGAGACCGTAGAAAAGGGCGGAAAGAACCCGGCCCCTTCAACTCCAAGACCTCAACCACCAGCCCCTCAAAGGCCCTCAACTGC
Source organism: Binatia bacterium (assembly GCA_041477755.1). GTDB lineage: Bacteria > Desulfobacterota > Binatia > HRBIN30 > JACQVA1 > JACOST01. The sequence goes on along the minus strand of JBGOUW010000399.1, from coordinate 2,331 downwards.
GCCCGTCTCCACCCCACCGCCATCTCGGTGATCGTCAAGCGGATCACCCGCGGGGCTCCCTCCACGAAATCTTGGGCGGTTGCCCTGACCTCGGACACTCAGCAGGTTATGCAGGGACGGGGACTTGGCCGACGCAGGAACAAGTCTGGACCCTGTCAACTAAGATAGTCCACCACCACTTTGATCTGATTCGTCGGCTTGCCGAGTTCGTGAAGGGCGTCGGGGATCTCGTGCTGGCGGATGCGGTGCGAGACGAAACGCTCGGCTGGCAGCGCGCCGCTGTGCAGCGCCGCGACGACTTCTTCGACCTCGTCTTTCACGGTGCCGATCGGGAAGACGAGATCGGTTTCCTTCAAGCACAGCGACACCGGGCGGATGGTCAATTCGCTCATCGTGATACCGGCGAGGACGACGACGCTGCCGCGACCGCCGGGCAAACGGATCGCGTCCTCCATCACTTCAGGGCGGCCGACGGCTTCGAAGACGACCTCGGGACGGCCGCCCAGGGCGGCGGCGATCGCCGCACTCAGGTCGCGCTCCTCGCGCGGATTGATCACCGCATCGGCACCCAACTCGCGCGCCAACTGCGCGCGCGCCGGCGCGGGTTCGCTCACCACGATGCGCCCCGCACCGAGTCGGCGTGCCCAGTACAGAATCGACAGACCGATCTGGCCGGCGCCCAAAATGGCGACGCGTTGCCCCGGCTGTAGCCGGCTGCGCCGAACGAAGTGGAGGCCGTTGCCGATCGGCTCGCCGAGCACCGCGTCGCGGCTCGGCACCGATTCGGGCACGCGCACCAGCGCGTTGGCGGCAATGGTGATCCACTCGCTGAAGCCACCGCGCTGGTCGGACATGCCCAGCGCGTCGCCGATCGGAATCGCGCGATCGCCGGGACGCCACTCGGTCACCCCCACTCCGCAGGACTCGACTTCGGCGACCACTTCGTGGCCGAGAATCGTCCCCGGCGCCGAGATCTGCGACAGCACTTTGTCCGAGCCGCAAATGCCGCAGGCGTGCACGCGCATCCGCACCTGCCCTGGGCCTGGTTCCGGAACTTCGACTTCGCGCAGATCGAACTGGCCAGGCGCAATCAGCACTTGGGCGCGGCTCTTCATCGTTCGTTCACTCCCCCGTCGAGCACCGCTAGCACGCGGTCGATGTCGTCGCGGGTGTTGTAGAAGTGCACGCCCATGTGAATGCAGCCTTCGCGTGCGTTGATGGTGATGCGTTGGCTGTGCATCGCAGCGACCAATTCGGTCGCCGGCGGACCGCCGGCTGGTGGAGCAAAGAGCACGATGCCGGACCACTCGCCGGCGCCGCGCGGACTCTCGACGCGACAACCCCGACGCTTGGCTTCATGCACGAGATAGTCGGTCAGCTCTCCAATACGCGCTTCGATGCGCTCGATGCCGATCTCCTCGATCAGCTTCAACGATTCGTTGAGCGCGGCGATGCCAAGATAGTTGCGCGTGCCTTCCTCAAAGCGGCGCGCTTGATCGACGAGTGCGCGGTCGCACGGCGCGTTGGGATCATCCGGGTCGGCATCGACGACGAGGCTGCCGGTCGCGGTGTGACTCGTATCAAGCTGGGCGAGCAGCGCACGGCGACAGTAAAATATGCCGAGGCCTTGGACACCGAGCAGCCACTTGTGGGTTCCGGCGGCGACGAAATCGATATCGGTGGCGCGGACGTCGAGGCGCAACGCGCCGAGGCCTTGAATCGCATCACAGCACACGAGCCCGCCGCGCGCGTGGACAACCTCGGCGAGCGCTCGGAGATCCGCGCGGAAGCCGGAATTGTACTGCACGAAGCTGACGGCGAGCAGCCGGGTGCGCGGTAACCACGCGTCGGCGACCAGTTGCGGCATGATGCGCCGGTCACGCTGCGGCAACAGGCGCGTCACCACCCCCCGCGACGCTTGCCCCATCCACGGCAGCACGTTGGCCGGATATTCACCTTGCGCCACCAGCACCTCATCGCCCGCCTGCCACGGCAAGCTGGTTGCGACCCACAATAGGCCTTCGGACGTGTTGCGACAGAAGGCGATCTCTTCGGAATCGCATCCCAACAGCCGCGCCACGCGGCCGCGTGTTTCGCTCACCACCGGCGCATTGTGGAAGATCGTCGAGACGATCGCCTTCCGCGTCAGGTCATCGATGCGCTCGTGCAGCGCCTGCGCCACTCGGCGCGACAAGAGGCCGAGGCCGTTGGTCGCAAAGTAGGCGTAGCGTTCGAGGGCGGGGAACTCCGCGCGCAGCCGCTGCACTTCGTCATCGCTCAACATCGCCATCGCCGCCTCCCGTTCATCGCCGTCGCCTGTGACGGACTTCG
>JBGOUW010000254.1:0-7215 GCA_041477755.1 Binatia bacterium | reverse complement strand
GGACGGGCCAGCATGCGGAGACGCCAGGGGGAACCTGGCCCCGTTGAAGGAGGAGGCGATGAAGGGTGTAGCTCGCACATGGATACTGGCAGGACTCGCGGTTCTCGGGTGGTCGATCGCGGCCCACGCGTCGGACGCGTCAGCGGTACAAGTTACCGATGAGGACCGCACATCGCGGAACTTCACGCGAGATAGCGCAACCGTCGGCGACGGACGAATCCGGCTCGAAGTTCGCGCCATGGCGTTGAACGACGAAGGCGGCACCCGGCTCAACCTGCTGGGATTCCCGGTGCGCGAGGAGGTGTCCCGCGAGAACGGCGGCATCTTCGACGTGATCGGATCCTACGGCCTCGGCAAATCCACCGAGCTCGGCTTCTCGGTGCCGACGTTCATCGAGAAGCAGCGAGTGGGGGACTCGACGACACAGAACAAGGATGTCGGCGATGTGCTGCTGTATGGGAAGTTCAAGCACGAGGTGGCGACGCATTGCAGCATCGCCGGCGGTGTTGAACTCACGATCCCGACTGGTATCGAGCGCAAGAGCTTCGGCACCGGCAACTATGCCACCAATCCTTTCGTGTCGACTCGCTATGCGAACGGCCGCTTCTCGATCGGCGCGCATGCAGGCTACCAGATCTACGCCGGAGACACTCCTGACGTATACAACTACAGCTTGGACATCATTCTGCGTATAAGCCACGAGTACGCGTTCCGGGCCGAGGCGTCGGGCCGGATGTTCCAGCAGGCCGGGTCGAAGTACAACGACCTCGTGGTCATGCCCGGCATCGACTACTACCTGACGCAGGATTTCGTCATTCGGCCAACCGGCCTCGTCGGCGTGACAGACGAGGCACTCGATTGGGGCATCGGCCTGGGCCTCGTGTATTCCCTCCAGGCACCAAGTTTCAGCCTGCCCCAAGCGCCACCGCCGGTCGCGCAGGCGCCGGAGCCGCCGCCCCCTCCCGCCCCGGTAATGAAGAAGAAGATCGTGCTGCGCGGCGTCAACTTCGACTTCAACAAATCCAATATCCGTCCGGACGCGGCACCGATCTTGGATCAAGCCATCAGCACGCTCAAGGAATCGAGCGGCATCACGATCTCCGTCGAAGGACACACCGACGACATCGGCTCCGACGAATACAACCAAGCGCTCTCGATGCGGCGCGCCGAAGCGGTGCGCGACTACCTGGCATCGCACGGCATCGCAGCCTCGCGCATGACAGTGGAGGGCCTGGGTGAGTCGCGCCCGGTGGCCACCAACGATACGGACGAAGGCCGCGCGCAAAACCGCCGCGTCGAATTGCGCGTAACCCAAGAATAGTCGACTAGGCCGGTGACGAGTCCGCGCGACTCGTCACCGGCCGCGATTCATCAATCGTACGTCAATCGTACGTCACTGCCATCAGACACAGTCCCTGCGCCGGGGCAGTAGGACCCGCCCGGCGCCGATCGCGCTGCGCCAGCAGGTCGCGAAACTCCACGACGCTGCGCGTGCCTTTGCCAACCTCGACTAAGGTGCCGATCAGGTTGCGGACCATGTGCCGCACGAACGCGGTAGCTTCCACGGTGTAGACGAGTTGCTCGGGCTCGACGCTGAAGTCGCTACGCAGCACACGGCGGATCGCGTGGTCCGCATCGCAGTCAGCAGCTTGGAACGAAGCGAAGTCGTGCTCGCCGATCAACGCCGCCGCGGCCGCGCGCAGCGCATCGACATCCAGCGGTGCGCACACATGCCAGCTGTAGCGGTGCCAGAACGGGGAGCGCCAGCGCGGCCGCCAGAGGCGATAGCAGTACGTGCGACTGGAGGCGTGGCGCCGCGGATCGAAGTCGTCCGCAACCATCTCGACCGCGGCAATCGCGATACCGTCTGGCGTGAGTGCATTGAGTGCGCGCTGCAGGTCGGCGACAGGCATCGTCTTGAGCGCGCGAAAGCACGCGACTTGTCCGAGTGCGTGAACACCGGCATCCGTGCGGCCAGCCGCAGTCACGCGAGCGGGCGTACCGAACAGCCGCTGCACGGCGGCCTCCAACGCCCCTTGAACCGTCGGTCCCTGCGGTTGCAGCTGCCAGCCGAGAAAGTCGGTTCCGTCGTACTGGACGATGAGCTTGTAGTGCATTGCGGGCCAAGGGCTCCAGGGTTTCAGGGTTCGCGGGCTCGATGGTCATTCGACTCGAACCCTGCAACCCTCGTTTCCTGGAACCCTTCCTACAAGTACTCGCGGATCAGAATCTCGGCAATCGCCACGGCATTGAGTGCGGCACCCTTGCGCAGATTGTCGCCGACGATCCACAGATTGAGCCCATTGTCGACCGAGTCGTCATCGCGGATGCGGCCGACGCACGCCGCCTCCCCGCCAATCGCCGTCATCGGCGTTGAATACTGGTTGGCACCGGGATCATCCTGTACCAACACGCCAGGAGCGCTGCGCAACACTTCGCGCGCGGCGGCGGCGCTCAGCGGTTCGGTGGTCTCGACGTTCACCGACTGGCTCAACCCATAAAAGAGCGGCACGCGGACGCTAGTGGCCGTCATCGCCAGTCCCGGTTCGTCGAGCACGCGCCGCGTTTGCGCCATGAGATTCTGCTCGGCGCGCGTGTAGCCGCCGTCCAGAAACTCGCCGACCTGAGGGAAGACGTTGAACGCGACACGGTGTGGGAACAGCGCGCTGTCAACGTCCTGGCCGTTGAGCAACGCGACCGTCTGTTGGCTGAGCGCGTCGAGCCCGGCGCGGCCGGAATCCGACACCGGCTGGTAGCTCGACACCACGACGCGTTTCAACCCGGCGGCATCGCGCAACGGATTGAGCACCGCGGCCAGCTGAACGGCCGCGGCGTCCGGGCTGGCGATGATCCGGCGATCGGAGTACTCGGCGACAACGGCGGCGTTGATCTCGGGTACCACCAACGGCACCGCAACATCCTCGGCGTACAACTGGCTGAGGTCGATGACGACCGCATCGGCGGCGGTCGCGCGGCCGGCCCACTCGGCGGTAATCTGTTCCGGCGTAGCGAAAAACACGATGTCGACGCCGTGAAAGTCCGCACGCGCCAGTAGCGCGACGACAACCCGCACACTGCCGGCGGACACATCGTCGCCCGCAGTCCGTTCTGACGCGTAACAGGTCAGCTCACCGAGCGGGAACTCGCGCTCCGCGAGCACGGTGAGGATCTCGGCCCCGACCAGCCCGGTCGCGCCCACCACCGCAACGTTGTATGCCGCGCGACTCATCAGGGTCGGCTCCCGACGAAGCCCATCAAGGCGCCACGTGTTCGCGCACGGCGGCGCCCATCGCGCCGGTGCTCACGGCGCGTCCGCCGGCCGCCATGATATCGGGCGTGCGATAGCCCGCGTGCAGCACGGCGGCGACTGCGGTCTCGATCGCCGCAGCCGCCTGCGGCTGGGCGAGCGAGTAGCGCAACATCATCGCCACCGACAGAATTGCGGCCAGCGGGTTGGCCTTGCCCTGCCCGGCGATGTCGGGTGCGCTGCCATGAATCGGCTCGTACAATCCGCGCGGTTGCCCGAGCTGATTGCGCGCTTCGCCGAGCGAGGCGGACGGCAACAGACCGAGTGAGCCAGCCAGCATCGAGGCCTCGTCGGTGAGAATGTCGCCGAAGAGATTTTCCGTGGCGATCACGTCGAAGTCGCGCGGGCGTTTGAGCAAATGCATCGCCATCGCGTCGACCAGCACGTCTTCGTAAGCCACGTCGGGATACTCTTTGGCTACTTCGTGCGCGACTTCGCGCCACAGCCGTGACGACGACATCACGTTGGCCTTGTCGACGGAGGTCACTTTCTTGCGCCGGGTACGCGCGAGTTCAAACGCGCTGCGCATCAGCCGCGCGATCTCGCCCTCGGTATAGATCAGGGTATCGATCGCTTCGCGGCCGTTCGGCGTCTGGCGCCGCTCGCTCGGCTTTCCGAAGTAGATGCCGCCGGTCAGCTCGCGTACGACGACGAGATCGACGCCGCGCAGAATGTCCGCCTTGAGCGGTGCGGCGTCGAGCATTTCCGGGTACACGGTGACCGGTCGGAGGTTTGCGAATACGCCCAACTCTTTGCGCAGTCCGAGAAGGCCTTGCTCGGGGCGAACGGTGGCGTTTGGGTTGTCCCACTTCGGCCCGCCGACCGCACCGAGCAGCACGGCGTCGCTCGCCACTGCGAGCGTGCGGGTCGAGTCGGGCAGCGCGGTGCCGTGGGCGTCGATGGCGCCGCCACCGAAGATGGCGTCGGAGCACTCGACGGAAAACTTGAACCGCTGCGCGCAATCGTGCAGCACCGCCACGGCTTCATTGGTAACTTCGGGACCGATCCCGTCGCCGGGTAGGACACAGATCTTGATGCTCACCGCTACCTCCTCGGAAGGAAGAACGGCGCAGACCTTACTTGTGCGCTGCCGTCGGCGCAATCGCTGGAGTCAGGTGGGTCGGGATGATGACGGAGAATGTTGAGCCTTCGTCGATGCGACTGGCAACCGCAACATCGCCCTGCAAAAGACCGGTCAGCTTGCGAACGAGGGCAAGGCCAAGGCCGATGCCACCGTAGCGACGGTGCATCGAACCGTCGACCTGCCGGAATTCATCGAAGATGTGCGGCATCTCATCGGCCGGAATACCGATCCCCGTATCGACGACTTCGAAGACGACCGATTCCTGCGCCACGTTGTGCCGCGCGCGGATGATGATCGTGCCGTGAGGCGTGAACTTGAAGGCGTTGGTGACCAAGTTGGCCAGCACCTGTTCCAAGCGCAGCGCGTCCGTCTTGATGGTGGGCAGTGACTCAGGGCAGTCCCAGGCGACGGCGACGTCGGTACCCTGTCGCAACTCATCGATGAGCGGCTTCAATCGCTCCAATACTTCCGCCACATTCACGCTGCCGACTTCGAGCGCGATGCGCCCGGTGCTCAGTCCGGACAACGTCATCAGATCACGCAGGAGGACGTAGAGATGTTCCGACTGCGCCCGAATACTCTGCAGCACCGTGGCATGCTCCGGCGCGAGCCGCTGATCGAGCAGGGTATCGGTGTAGCCGATTATGACGTTCAGGGGCGTGCGCAGCTCGTGTGAGACGTTGGCGAGAAACTCTTCCTTGAGGCGGATGAGCTCTTCGCGTTCCTCGAGGCGTTGCTCCAGGGCTCGGCGCGACCGCAGCACCTCGCCACGCATGCGCTCGAACGTGTTCGCCAGCGTGGCCAGCTCATCCTGCCGTAGGCCGACCCGGACCGGCTCGGCGAGGTTGCCACGAGCCATCGTCTCCGCCGAGTGTGTGAGTGACTCGATAGACCAGAGAAATCCACGTACGAATGGGATGCCAACGGCGAGCACGACGAGGGTTAAGCCGACTCCCAGCGACAAGAGCAGACGCTGCAATTGATAGATGTCCGCGAGAGCGGTCGCTTGCGGTTGCCCGGCGACGACCCGCCAGGGCGCGCGGGTCAGCGATGCTGACGCCAGCAGCGGAGCATCGCCATCCTTGTCCAGCGCGGGCATCGGCTGGAGCAGTCGGAAGCCGCCGGTTCCGGCAAGCACCGAACCGTCTTGATCGACCACCACGGCAAACCGCCCGAAGGCAGTGGAGATCGCCTGCACGCGCGCTGCGAACTGTGGCGCGGTCAGATCGATAATACCGACGAGCGTGCCGGCGCGTTCCCTCGGCGGTGTTTCGATGCGCGCGCTGACCGTCACGTGCGGTCGGTCGAACATCCGGTCCGGCCCGAGCGCACCTGAGACGTTGCCGGTTGCCGCGCCAAGAATCGCTGCGTTGAGGGAACTCTGGCGAAGGTCCGTGCCGAGCGCCGTGCGACCGGGTGGCTCGGTCCACAAGACCACCCCGGTCGGGTCGACCAAGAAGACGCCACCGGTAAACACGGCGGACTTGAAGAACAGGTAATGGAGCGTCGTCCACGGCGCGATCGGCCCCGTGCCCTTGGCCTCGCCGAACGTGCGCAGGCCATAGACCAGCCCGGGCAAGCGGGCGACGGTGAGCAGGTGCTGCTGCCCGGCTTGGAGATGGGCGTCGACCTCAGTGCTGAGCATGCGCGCGGTCTGCTGAAGGCGTTCATGCACCGCCGCGGTTTCACGGCGGAGGAGATAGATCGTGAAGGCGACGTAGACGAGGCAGAGCGCGACGGCGTATCCGCCGAAGAGCGTGAGACTCTTGGTCTTGATGCTCCATCGCTTCAACAAGAGGGGCGACATTACAACTACTGCGGCAGTTGAATGTCGACGTCGAGCGGTTCGCCGTCGCGGACCGTTACCGGATACGTTGTTGGCAACCACATCCGTTGCCAGACGCGCAGCGCGTAGGCGCCGGGCGGAACATCCGGGATGAAGAACGCACCGGTGGCATCGCTCACGGCGTAGCGCGGACCATCGAGCACGAGAATGTGTGCCTCCATCTCCATGTGGATGTTGCACAAGATCACAATGTCACCGGACTCATTGAAGGTGACGCTGCGAGTCTCACCGCGGTTGTACGTCCCCAGATTGAAGCGACCGGCGATCGGTGATGGCGTGAACACGTTGTGTTGTACGTCGTCGCTGTTGGTAAACTCGACCGTCGTGCCCCGGACAATGGGTAGCACGGCGGGCAGAAACTCGAGATTTTTCTGATCCATCACAACCAAGCGGGGCGCCCCTTGGGCGGGCACGGGTGTCTCGCCTTCAAAATAGACCACGACTCCGCCAGTGGGCTGGCCGTCGATTTTGAGGTTTCCGCTGAGATCGGCGGCGCGAGTAGACGCGGCGTCCAGCACCAGCAAGCCAATGAGCAGCGCGCGCCTCATGCGCCAGGCTCCGGCGGCGGCAGCCACGATTCCAACCCGGGCGGCGTGAGCAACCAGAAGGCGGTCTGGATGCGCATGGTCAGCGCCCAACTGTTTGTAGTGCGCGCGCTAACGGCTTCGATGTTCTCACCATACGCCGCCTCCGCGACCAGTTTCAGGTTTTCCTGCAGTGACCATTGGGTCCCACCGACTACCTGCCAGAGCCGTCGCCGCACGTGCGTTGTGCCCCCGTCGCTGCGATCGTCGAACGTCGGTGTCCACGCATACTCCACGCGGGCAAGCGACGCGAGCATCGGCGTCCACCGGTACTCGCCCTCCACGAACGTGCCGTAGTACCAGAGCGCGTCGTGCTGCTCGGTTGGATTCGAGTCGTAGCCAGCGAGGAACTGGGCACGCACGCCGGCCTGGCGTTCATAGAACGAGAGGTCCG
>JBGOUW010000286.1:0-6589 GCA_041477755.1 Binatia bacterium | reverse complement strand
GTACGCGCTCGACGATTGGCGTTTCGTGCTGAACTACTTGCGCGATGATCAGACCATCGCGGCCCCCGAAGAAGTCACCAATAAAGGCGAGCGCCGCTTCTTCCAAAGCTTCGTGTCCGGCGAGGCTCGTTACGACGCCGGAGGAAAATTTCGCGGACGCCTGCGCGGCGGTTACGATGCCAATGGCGAGTTTGCCCTGATGGAGCCGGAGGTCTCGTATCGGCTTTGGCAGACGTTGTGGGTGGCGTTGCTTGGGCAGGTGACCGGCGTGGGCAAGTCGTCGTACACGGACAACAAGACCTCCTACTTCACCAGCATCCGCCACGAGGACCGGCTCGGGACGCGGATCGAGTATGACTTTTGATCGCTTCGCACAGCACCTCGTCGGCGTCTCGGCCAGGTGATACCGGGCTCGTTCATGTCGTCTTCATCTGAGACGATCTTGCTGACTGGTGTCAGTGGCTTCTTGGGTCGTCACGTGCTCTGGAATCTGCTGCGGCGCACGGACGTCGCGACGAAGATCTATTGCCTGTTGCGTCCCGAGAACGGCGCGCAGATCGATCAGCGTTTGCAAACGCTCCTCGCGCCGGAACGCGAACCGCTGCCGGCCGACGCGCGCGAACGCTGCCATGCAGTTTCGGGCGACATCGTTGACGCACAGCTGCTGCTCGAACCGGCGGTGCGCGAGCGGCTCCTCGGTGAAGTCGACCGGATCATTCACTGCGCTGCCACTGTCAAGTTCGATACCCCGTTGTCCGAGGCGCGGCGTATCAACGTCGAGGGCACGCGCCACGTGCTCCGATTCGCTGAGGAGCTGCAGGCCCGCGGTCGCTTGCGCCGCGTGGATCATTTCAGCACCGCGTTCGTCGCGGGCAGCACCGCCGGCCGCGCGTATGAGGACCGGCTCGATCGCACGCAGTTCAACAACACCTACGAACAAACGAAGTGGGAAGCCGAGCAGATCGTCCGGGGGGCGCAAAGTCGGCTGCCCATCACGATCTACCGGCCCAGCGTTGTCGTCGGCGACTCGAAGACCGGCTACACATCGAACTTCCGCGTCTTGTATTGGCCGCTGAAGATCCTGGCCAGTGGCCTGGTGGTCGTGGTACCCGCCGACCGGCAGGGGATAGTCGATGTCGTGCCGATCGACTACGTTGTGGAGGCGTTCGAAGCCCTCAGCAGAACCGAGCAGTCGGTGGGCAAATGTTATCACCTCGCTGCCGGTCCTGAGCAGCACAGCTCGATCGGCGAACTGTTGGAGATGGGAGCGGCGTTCTTTGGCGTCCGCCACCCATGGATGATTCCGCCGCAGATCTCCTACCGAATCGCCCGGCCGCTGTTGTACACGATGTTTTGGGGCAAGCGGCGGGCGCTGCTGCGGACCGGCGAACTGTACTTCCCGTACTTCTCGTACCGCGCGTCGTTCGATACTGCGACGGCAGGCGCCGACTTGGCCGCGACCGGCATCGCGGCACCGTCGGTGAAGCACTACTTCGGCAACATCATGAAGTTCTGCGTGGACACGGATTGGGGACGGGCACCGAAGCCTCCGCACTCCTGCGCGCCTGGTGTAGTCGGTTGAGAGGTACGGACGTGTCAGAGGTAACGGATCCCGCGCACTCGGTGAGCCGGACAGCGGCCGAAGCGGCGATCGGCACAGCGTACAACGCGTCGAATGTGACCTTCCGGGTGCTGCGCGCCTTTGGTTGGGGTCCGTTGCTCAATCTCGGCTACTACCCGTTCGGCAAGCCGCTCACGCTGCTCAATTTCCTGGTTACGCCGCTGATCCTGACGCCCTTCTTCCGCCTGCCGGTCGCGCAGGTGAATCTGGTCAAGAAGAGCGTCGCGCTGCTGGATCTCCGCGGCGATCGCCGCGTGCTCGATGTCGGCTGTGGCCGCGGAACCAGCTCCTACATGATGGCGAGCGCGTTTCCGCACGTGCAGGTCACCGGGATCGACTTACTGGCGGAAAACGTGGCCGTCGCGCGCACCCTCTACGGCAATACGTCGAATCTGAGCTACCGCGAGGGCGACGCGATGAATCTCGACTTCCCCGACCGGTCGTTCGATCGCGTACTCTGTCTCGAGGCCGCGTTCCACTTCCCCGACCGTGCCCGCTTCCTGAGCGAGCTCAACCGGGTGGTCGATGCGGGAACACGCGTCGTGATCGTCGACTTCATGTGGAAGAACGCCGAGGCGCGCCGCAACTGCGACGACGCGACCCTGCGTTTGGTTGGGAGTACGTGGCAGTGGAGCAGTCTCGATTCGGTCCAGGAGTACCAGCACAATGCGCGGATGAATGGCTTCAACGTCGAAGCCTCTCTCGATTGGTCATCGCACGTTACTGCACCGCTGCGTACGATCTTCAACTGCGTCGCGGGACTCGCCCAACGGACCTGGGGCCGCGCGCTGTTGGTGCAACAGAATCCACTACTGCGAGCGCTCACCGACGAGGACTGGCGAGAGTTCGCCCGCTCGGCGCGCGCGCACTCAGACGTCCAGCGACACTCCCAATATATCGCGTTGGTGCTGAACCGTTGAGCCGGTGCTCTCCGGCTCTGGTTTTCTGAGGAGTAGGCGCTAGGCGCCGACCACGGCCGCGACGCTCGGACTACTCTCGCGCAAGATGCGCCCGTCTTGAAGTTCCACTATGCGGTGCCCGTAGCCGGCCGCGACCAAGCTGTGCGTGACCAACACGACGCTCAGGTGCTCTTCCTTATTGAGGAACCGCATGAGATCAAGGATGGATTGGCCGGTGCGGGAGTCGAGATTGCCGGTGGGCTCGTCGGCGACAAGCAGACGCGGCTTGGTCACCAGCGCGCGCGCGATCGCGACGCGTTGCTGTTCGCCGCCGGAGAGCTGCGCCGGGCGCCGCTGATGGGTGCCGTCCTCCAGGCCGACTTCCGCCAACGTGGCAGCGGCCCGTTTGCGCGCTTCCCGCCAGTGGACGCCGAGAAACTCGAGGGGCCACGTCACATTCTCTTCGGCGGTGAAGGTGGGAAACAGATTGAAACTCTGAAACACGAATCCAATGCGCTGCAAGCGCAGGTCGCTGCGCGCGTCGTCCGACAATTTCGCCAGCTCGTGGCCCTCCACCCACACGCGACCGCTGGTCGGTGTATCGATCCCGGCGATCAGATTGAGCAGCGTGCTCTTGCCGCAACCGCTCGGTCCAATGATGGAGAGAAACTCCTCGGGCGCTACCCGCAGGCTCACATCACTCAGCGCGTCGACGGCTTGTGGACCGGTGCCGTAGCGTTTGCACACTTGTTCGAGCAGGATTGCGGAGGCCTGAGGCATGATTGTCACTCGTATCGCAGCGCCACAGCTGGCTCAAGTGCGGCCGCGCGGCGCGCCGGCGCCAGCGCCGCGAGCACGCAGACGGCGACAGTGAGCAGCGTCACCACGCCGGCCTGTTCGTACGGAACATGGAGTTCGAGTACCCAACCGAGGAGCGCCGGGAACGTTGCATCCACCCACAGCGTACCGAGCGCGAGCCCCGAGACGGCCGCAAGCGCCAGCCCAACAATCCCGAGCACGAGGCCCTCCATCAGCACCATGCGCCGGACGTAGCGCCGGCGCACGCCAACGACGCGCACTGCGCCGATTTCGCGCGTCCGCTCGATCACACCCGCCGCGAGCGTATCCGCCATGCCGACGAGGACGACTGAGAGGACGAGCACGGCGAGGATATACACGCCGGCAAACCCGCGGCGAACCTGCGAAGCGAAGTATTCGACGATTTCCGCGGCCGACAGAATCCGCAAGTTGTACGTGCGGCCCAATCGCTGCGCGATGGCCGCCCGTACCACCGCCAGGTCAGCCTTCGGGTCGGCGCGTACAAACGCCCGCGTGATCTTGGCGTCGTGCCACAGGCGCTTGTAGAGGTCGCGACTCATTTCGACGGTGCCGCGCGGCGACGCAAAGTGCGTGACCACCCCGACCACCTGCAGGGCCAACGGGCCGCTGGGGCTGTCGAGGGTGATCGTATCGCCGACTTGCACGTGCAGATTGCGGGCGAAGTTGCTCGACACCACCGCGCCTTCTCCACGAGCCACGATCTGCCAGAGATCGGGCAAGCCGCGTCCGATCAGTGGCCACTGACCAAACTCTGGACTCGTGAAGTATGCCGGATCGTAGGCGTCGATCGTGATCGGACCACCGCCAAACTGCCAATCGGCCCCGCGTTCACCGACGACTTCGGTGGTTCCGGCAATCTGCTTGAGCTCGTTGACGAGATCATCCGACACCGGCGCTTCGAGGAACCCCGATTCGATATGCGAGGAGCTGACGACCAGATCGGCGCGCATGGCGCCGCTCACGGCATCGACCACTGAGGACTGGAAGCTGTGCGCCACCATCCACAACCAGAAGACGACGGCGAGCCCGACGCCCAGCATCGCCACCGTCAGTGCGGCGCGACGCGGATTCTGGGTGATGTTCTTGATCGCCAGCTCGCCGGTCGGTCCCGCCAGCAAGCGAAATCCGGTCAGCAGCGGCCGGCGAATTAGATCGAGGAGCGGTCGCGCCGCCAGCGACGTCCCCACCGCGATCAATCCGGTGGCGACCAATCCCCAGGTCGCGACTCCGGTGATTGACTGCAGGAGCACGGTCACGCCGATGGCGACCGCCACCGCCGCGCGGATGGCCCAGCGGGAATTCGCGCTGATGCCTTGCTGCTCCACGCCGCGCCCGCGCATCGTCTGCGCCATCCCGACCCGCGTCGCGCGCCACGCCGGCAGCGCCGCAGCCAGCAGCGCGGCACCGAGCCCCAACCCCGCGGCGAGCACGAGCGACACCGTCTGGACGGCCAACTGCGTGTGGGGAGTGGCGACCTTCGAGTTCAACGCCGCGGCGGTGGTGATCATGGGCAGGAGCATCACCGCGAGCGCGATCCCGAGCGGAATTCCGACGACCACACCCGCTGCACCCAGCAGCGCACTCTCCTTCAACAGCTCCTGCCACATCACGCGTGGACGCACGCCAATCGCTCGCAGCACCCCGAGTTGCCACGCCCGCCCTTCGAACAAGGTCGCCAGACTATTGAAGGCGATCAGGAACGAGCCGACGAGGCCCAGCAAGCCCAACGCCCACAACAGCACTTGAAAAGCTCGCATGACGGTTTGCAGATCGGCCTTGCGCTGACTCGGTCGTTCCACGCGCAGTCCTTGCGGGAGCACAGCCGTGATCGCATCGGCGACGCGTTGCACGTCGCCGTCTCGCTCGACGACGACGTCTATGCGATTGACGAACCCCGCGCGACCGAACATGTCTTGGGCGTTTCCCAAATCCATCAGCAACAGATTCCCGCCGTACACGCGCGCCAGACCTTGGGGATCGAGCATGCCGCGCACGCTGACGTGCCGCTGGCCGCCCGGTGTGTCAATGGTGAGGGAGTCGCCGAGCTTCACACCGCGCCGATCGGCAAAAGCGTGCGGGATGACGATGGCATCGGCGAGAAAGAGCTTCGGATCATCGAGCCCGCGCTCCTCGTCTCGTAGCTCGTAGACGGCCACGGCCTTCTTGTTGGCGATGTCCATTCCCTGAACGGTGAGCAGCTCGCCGCTGCCGTCGGCCATGAATGCCGTGCTGCTCACGACTGGAACGACGAGTTCGACGCCCGAGACCGCGGCAATCGTCTTGGCTACGTCTTCCGAGAACAGCGCGCCCTCGCCCGCGCTCACTTGCAAGGCGGCGCGTCCGGCAACGGTATCGATGATTTCGACGAACGCGCGCAGGGTCTCGCGGCCGGCCAGGTCGTCCGCCGTGACCTGCGCGACGCCACACGCGAGGGCGAGGACCGTCAGGGTCAGCCGCGCATAGCTGCCGCGCAAAAAGCGACGCGGCATCCGAAAGAAACGCCCAAACACGATCGAGGGTCCTTTACAGATTCGATTGCAGATTCGATCAATCGGCGCCGGGATGTACCAGGTAATCTTCGGTGAAGACCTGAGATGGGATTTCGCTGCCAACACTCCGCTTGGTCACCAGCAACAGCGTGCACTCATTGAGCTGCACGTCGCGCATCTCGGCCAAATCGGCGCGGCGGACGCCGGGGGCTACTTCATTGATCTCGGTGTTGCGCAGCACTTTCCACAACTTTCCGGCGGCGTCGTAGAACTCCACTTTCAACGGGAAAAGCCACTCCTTGTCGATCCAGACCTTACGGCTGCTATAGGCGCTCTCGGTGTCCGCCTTCGGCGTGGCAACAACCACGTCCGCGGCGCGACCGTCAACGGGCTCGGCGCCAACGGTCTTGTAGGCGAATCGATCGGTCCGTTCGCCCGCCAACTCGCGCACATCCTCGTAGAGCAGATCCGTGCCCGCCAGCCGTTGTTTGCTGCTGACCGGGACGCGCCGCACGGCGCGGTAGCCCGGCATGAACAGCCACATGTCGTCGGGAGTGTTGTCGCTCTGGCGCCAGACCAGAAAGCCCAAGCCGGCGTCATCGGCTGGCAGCGAGAACAGCAGATGGATCTTGTCGTGGTGGTCAGGGGCGTACAATACGTGCCGGACGGCGCGCTTGTGAATCACCCCGGCGCGCGTCTCGCGCACCATGGCGTTGGTCTCGGCGCGCGAGAAACCGGCT
>JBGOUW010000614.1:0-2857 GCA_041477755.1 Binatia bacterium | reverse complement strand
GGCGAAGCACGCGAGAAATCACGATAGACTCGTCGCGCTGCCTTAGGAAGGCGGATTCACGCTCGTGTGCACGCGCTACAACTTGTGGAGCGCACTTGCGGCGCGTGCTACGGCGTGGGTTCACGCGCGTGAAGGAGGAGAACCATGGAACCATCCGAACCTTTTGCCAAACCTATTGCCCAGCCGATTGTACTCGTGTCCGGAGTTGGTCCCGGCACCGGCAGAGCCATTGTCCAGAGATTCGCCAGAGGCGGCTATCGCGTGGCGATGCTCGCTCGCAATCGCGAGCGCCTCGATGCGCTCGAGAAAGAGATTCCTAATACGGTGGGCATCGTCTGCGACGTCGCCGACGAGGGCCAAGTCGAAACGGTGGTCGCGGCGGTGCGGTCTGCGTTGGGCGAACCTTCGGTTCTGATCCACAACGCCGTCGGCGGATCATTCGGAAACTTTCTCGAGGTCGATCCGGCGATCCTCAATCAGAACTTCCAGATCAATACGATGGGCTTGCTGTATCTCGCGCGGCGTCTCGCGCCGGCGATGATCGAAGCCGGCAAGGGCGCCATTGTTGCGACCGGCAATACGTCGGCAATCCGCGGCAAGGCGACGTTCGCCGCCTTCGCTCCGACGAAGGCGGCCCAGCGCATCCTGGCGGAGTCGATGGCGCGCTTCCTCGGCCCCAAGGGAGTTCACGTCGCCTACGTGTTGATCGACGCGGTCATCGATCTCGAATGGACCCGCCGCTGGCAGAGCGACAAACCTGATGAGTTCTTTTGCAAGCCGGACGATATCGCCGCCGAGATCTGGCACGTTGTGCATCAGGAGCGGTCGGCGTGGTCGTTCAATGTGGAGGTCCGCCCGTTCGGTGAAGCCTGGTGAGAGTGAGCGAAGCGAGCTTCCCCCTTTGAAAAGGGGGATTGAGGGGATTTGCGATCCGCGCTCAAATCCACCCTGACCCTCCTTTGCTAAAGGAGGGAACCCTCGCTTGAACCGCGCTTCCTTCGGGACCGACAAGCTTGGCCTCCTGTTCAATTTCGGATTGAAGTTGGAGGGCTACGATTTCGCCGTACGGCGACGCCGGGTGCCGGGTGACTCCGCAGCATGGATGTGGGAAGAGTGCCGGCTCGATGACTGATCCTCGATGATTGATCCTGGAGGCAGCCCCTTTCCGCCGCACGTCCGCGACGACTTCGACGAATGGTTCCGGGTTCCGGTACCGTTGGTGTCGCCGGATCCGCACATTGAGGTGCGGCGTGCGCAGCCGTCGGAGTTCGAGCGAATCTATGATCTGGTCGATGAAGCCTTCGGCTTCAAACGTCCGCGACCGCTCTACGACTGGGCGTACCGCCACAATCCGTACGGCATGGCGCGATGCTGGATCAGCGTGGAACGCGCGACCGGCAAACTCGTCGGGTCGGCGGTCAACTGGCCATGGCCGCTGGCGCACGGAATGTGCCCGCTGCCAGCCGCGCAGGGCGGCGACGCTGCGGTCGCGCGGGGATGGCAGCGGCGGCAGATCCATGGACAGGCCGGGGACATTCGTGAATCACACCCGTGGATGCGTTCCATTGTCTTCTATGGCTGGCCGAACGTGTCCTCGATTCACCGCATCCGCAAGATCGAGAAGGGCGACAGACTGATCGGCGCGCTGCCTCGGCGCGTCCTGCCGCTGCGCACCGGTGCCTACCTCGTCGGTCGCGGGCTGCCGCGGCCGCTCGCTGCCGTCGGAGGACCTATAGTCGACGCCCTGTTCGCGACCTGGTCCACCATGGTTCTCGGCAAGCCCTTCGATGGGCGCGTGGAACAGGTGCGGCGGTTCGACGGTGCGTTCGACGACGTCACCCGGCGGTGCGTGTCCTTCGCCGGCTACTGGTTTCCGCACGATGCCGAGTTCCTCAACTGGCGCTACCTTAGAGATCCCGCGCGCGAGCACGTTGCGTTCGCGCTGACGGTGGGCACGACGCTCACCGGCTATGCTGTGGTGAGGGTGGACGGCGGGAAAGCGCTGCTCATGGAGTTCGCCGTTCCTCACGAGCAGCCCCGGGCAGCGCACACTCTCCTGCTACGTGTGATCAAGGCCGCGGTTGATGCGGGCTGCTCCCACTTGGTGGTGCTTGCTCCGCTGGGGTGGCGGCATTGGCGACTGCTGCGCTCCGCTGGCTTCGTGGCGCTTCCCTCGGGCCCGTTCATGTACGCCTTTTCGTGGCGTGACGACACGCCGGGCCTGGATGTGCTCGAGAACTGGCAATTCCTTGGAGGCGATCTCGATCCCTTCGTTACGTGAAGTCGGCGCACTTCGCGCGGATGGCTGATTGCAGATGGCCAATGGGTTCGAGCGATCAGACTCGAATTCGAAACTTGCGCGCGGTTGCACAGGCGGCCTTGTCCTCCAAGAGCAAGGAAGATAGAGCCCACGGTTCGAGCGGAGCGGGATCGGAGACGAATGGACCTCACCTTCACACCCGAGCAAGCAGCGTTTCGTATGCGTCTGCGCCGTTGGCTGGCGGAGCACCTGCCACCGGGTTGGGGCACCGACGCCTTCCTGCCGTTTGACAGCTACGAAGCGGAAGTCGTGTTCCTGCGCGATTGGCAAGCCAAGCTCTATCGCGGCGGCTGGTGTGGGTTGGCGTGGCCAACGGAGTACGGCGGGGCTGGTGCGACTTTGGTCGAGCAGGCGATCTTCAACGAGGAGATGGCGCGGGCGCAGGCACCCGAGATGATCGGCAAGGTCGGCATCAACAATGTTGGCCCGACGTTGATCGCGTACGGCAGCGAAGAGCAGAAGCGGCGCTTTCTACCCAAAGTTTTGTCGGCCGAGGAGATCTGGTGCCAGCTCTTCAGCGAGCCGGACGCGGGATCG
>JBGOUW010000161.1:0-9525 GCA_041477755.1 Binatia bacterium | reverse complement strand
GTGCGCGAGTTGCAGACGCGCGACGGCGCGCTCTCGTTTGTCCGCGCAGACGCGCAGGGGTGGTGGTACATCGATCCCGAGACGCGCGCGATTGTCCCGTATGCGCCCGACGTGCGTGCGTTGGATGCGGTGTGGTTACGCGTGCGCGAGTTGGCCGCGGGTAGCTATCGAGTGCGCGTCGATGGTCAGTCGATCGAAGAGGAATTCAGCGCCGCCCAACTCGCACAGGGTTTGTATGTCCCGGCGGCCGCGCCGCCGTTGTGGCCGCCACGCTTGGCCGAGCTGGCGCAGCGCATTGCGGCGCGCCAGCAGATGCTGCGCTTGCAGTGGGATCCGCTGCAGGCCAGCTTGCCGGACGGTCCGGAGCGCACGGCGATCCTGGCCCAGATGACGCAGCTGAACACGCGCTTGCGTTCCGAGTTCGCCACGCTTACACCGCCTCAGCCTGCGCGCTGGGAGATCATTCCGCAACGTCGGGAACACTAGTCGGCAGCCGCGGGCCCCGCTCGGTGCGTGACGTGGTCGCTGCGTTGCTTGTGTGTGCTGCCGTCGGCGGGGGATCTCTGCGTGTCGATCCGCGAGCGGCGGTTGAGCGAGCGCGGCATCCTAGGAATCGGTTGGGGCGCAGGTTGTGCGGGCGAGGTCGCTGCGCAAGATGGCGAGTTCTTGCGCCAGCGACTTCACTTGATTGGCGAGTTGCGACAGACGCACGGCGTAGTTGAGACAAATCGCCAGGAGAAACAGCTCGCCGAAGAAGAAGATGGTCGAACTCGGCGTCCACGCACCGATCGCGCGCGTGAGCCAACGCAACGCGGCAAACCACACGCTCAACAGCGTAGTGCCACCCGCGACGGCGAGCCAGATGGGCGAATATTCCTCGCGCAAGCGCCCGCGGCGGACGAGATGCAGCACGGTGACGAATAGGATGAGGCTGGCGATCAGCGCCAGCACGCGGGTGGCAAAGGCTTCCGGCTGCTCCATGAAGAAGCGTCGCAGGGCCTCAGGATCGAGCGGCTCGGGGGACATCACAGCTCCTTTTCATGGTGCGGGGCGTGGCATCGACGCACTGCGCAGCAGCGATAGCACCATCTTGTAGATGTAATAGAGGATGGCCGAACCTTGGTGCATGGATGTGCCCCGCAGGCTGGGCGCCATCTCGACGGGTACTTCGACGATGCGGAAGCCGAACCGGTGCAAGAGCAGCAGCATATCGGCGTCGGGATAGTCGACCGGGAAGAAGTCATTGCAGTAGAAGTCGATCACGCGGGCCGACATCGCTTGATACCCCGAGGTCGGATCGGCGATGTATGGTCCGCCTAGTGCCTGCAGCAGGCGCTGGAATATCAGGCGCCCGGTGTCGCGCACCGCAGTCATCGTGTACCCGGAGAGTCGAATGAAGCGGGACCCGAGCGCGAGATCTGCGATTCCCGCTTGCAACGGCGCGAGCAGACGTGGAATGTCGCCTGGATCGTGCTGGCCGTCGGCATCGAGTTGCACGAGCCAGTCGGCGCCGTGCTGCTGCGCGTACTTGTAGCCGGTCTGCAAGGCCACGCCGTAACCGAGATTGAACGGATGGCGCACCACGCGCACGCCGAAGGCGCGCGCCCGCGCGCCCGTGTCATCGCGTGAGCCATCATCGATCACGACTACGGCGTCGGCGGGTACCGTGTGGACCGTGGCTGCTAAGGTCGTCTCGATGTTCGCCGCTTCGTTGTAAGCGGGAATGATGACTAGGACGGAGTGGCGCACGCTGTCACGGAGATGCAGGGGGTTTCCGATAGCATTGGGCCGGTGAGCTCAGCAAGGGCGAGGGTACGCTTCAATGGGCATAGTCCGTAGGCGCGCCGGGCGACTGGTACCGCAGCAGCACGAGTTCGTCGCTGCAGCAACCGGTGTCGGAAATCATTGGTAAGCGGCGCAGGCGGTGGAGCAGTGCCCTCGCCTGGTCCGCGGTCGGCCAGGTGTCGAACATATTGGACGGGTGCAACGTGATTGCGATCGTATCGACATGATACGCATCGAGGATCGCGAGCAAGGCGGGGGTCTTGGTAGTGCCAAGAAAGACGCGATGCACATCGCGTTCGCGCGGAGGATGGTCAATGAGTGCCGAGCCGTGCGCGGCCGGAACCGCCACCACTGTGCACCCCAGCGCGTACGGCAGGAGATACGATGTCAGAATATCTGCGAACACGACCGTTGGCTGTGTGCCGGTTTCGGCGACCGCCCGTTCGATGTTCCAGTCGCCGAGCGGACCATTGACCTTGAGTGCGTCGCTGATTGCCTCAGCCGCAACCACCTCCTGGTAAATCGGTGCGGCCACGGCCCAGACTAGCGCGAGCATCCCGACGCAAACTGCGCCGGCAAGACCGGGGCGAACGCGAGCCAGTCGTCCGGAGCTGCGTAGCTGGTCTAGCATGGTGGCGGCCCCGAGGCCCGCGAGCAAATCGTAAGGAATGACTTGCACAAGCCGCCGCGTCCAGTTGACTCCACCATAGAACAGAATGCCGAAGAGCGGCGTGAGGAGTAGGGCCAACGCGCCGATCGAGGCGATGAGCGCATAGCGATCGGCAACCGTTGCGCGTCCGGCACGCCAGCGCGCCGCCCCGGCCACCAGCCCGAGCGCGACCACGAGCCAGAGCGGAGCGGGAAGGGCGTCGAGAATGGCGTCGGGCCGGTACATACGCAGGGTGTAGGGACCCAGCGTAAACAACCAATCATTGCGAATGATGCTATACGGGTGGGGTGCCACCGTGCCGCGCTGGAATGATTGCCGCACGATGTTCCACAACCACGGACCAGCTGTGCTAGCACCGATGACGAGGCAGATCAGAATGCGCGGCGAGGGCCGCCACGGTACGGGCGCCAATGCGAACTCGAGCAGGATCACCGCGAGCACGCAGGTGGTGCCGACCACCAAATGTGTCGCGACGCACGTACCGAGGAGAATTCCCGCCGCGGCCAGATAGCCCGAGTGGCCAGTCTGCCGCGCGCGCAAGTAGCAGAGCAGGGTAAGCGCAAATGGCGTCAGCGCCATCGCACGCGGGTAGGGCATTCCGGGCCAATTGGGACCGGGCGCATTGACCAGGAGCACTACCGCCGCGCCGACTACAGCGACGCGCCGGTCGCCGCTGAGAGCGTGCAGCCATGCGAAGCTGGCGGCCAGCGTGATGACCACGAGCAGCGGCGGCGCTGCAATCACGACCTCGTGCGGAGGCCAGTCCGTGAGCACACACACGGCGGCGAACAGCAGATGCGCGAGCGAGTAGTACGGTGGCGTAGGGAAGCCGGCATAAAAGGCGTCGCCCGCGAACCAGCCGTGCTCGATCGTCTGACGGATCAGGGTGAGATGGACCCAGGTGTCGCTCCACGGAACCAGCAGCACGGTGAGGAAGTGTCGCGTTGCCCACGCGTACGCGGCCATCACGAGCGCGAGGGCTAGCCAGCACAACCGCGACTCACGGAGTGTACCGGAGGAGGGCTGCATACTAGCGCTGGGTCGGTCCCACGTCGGGCGGCCGCTGGATCCCGTGGCGGTGGTAGTTGGAGTGCGACCCGAAAGAGAGACCCCAGTTCTCCGGCAGAATTCTGATCAAACGCTCAACCTCGTGGCGGTGCACGTAGCAGGTCGCTGCAAGCGACTCCAACCCCCGAGGTGGGCGAGACAATCGCTCATTCGCAAAGCGTCGGTACCGGAACACGACCAAGTCACCACCGCAGCCGGTATCTTCGAACGCCGGGTTATGGCGCAAGCGTCGCCCTAGCTAGCGCCACTATCGAGTCAACGTACGCGACTCCGCCACGCGCCCAGAGCGGACGGACTAGTGGTCTGAGGGCATTTGCGGCAGGTAGCGTAGGAGGACGAATTGGTCGCAGCAGCCGGTGTCCTGAAACGCCGGTTGGCGCCGCAAGCGCAAGATCAAATCGTCGGGACTACCGGCCTGTGGCCACGGCTGGTCGCGCGCGATCGCCACGGCGTCGATATGGTATTCGTCAAGGGTGCGGCGCAACTCCGCGATCGGGGCGCGAGGTCGGAACACACGGGCCGCCGCCTGCTCACGCGTGATGTGGTCTTCGTAGGCTGAGCCGTGCATCGCCGGCATGGTGAGAACGGCGCAGCCCACGTAGTACGGCAAGAGATACGAGGTCCACGGATCGGACAGCACCATCCGTGGCAACGGACCAGTCTGGGCGACCTTATCGATCAGGTTCCAATCGCCAAGCGGACCCTGCGTGAAATACCCCCAACCCGTGCCGCCTAGCCCCGCGCGTATGCTGCCGGCGACAGACCACACGACGAAGGCTAGCAGCAGCACGGCGAATGTCGTCGCCACGATCCGCAGGCGACGAAGTCGCGTGGGCGAGAGCAAGAGATCGAAGCTGCCCACGATGCCGATGCCGGCGAGTAGCGAGAGCGGGATCACCTGGACGACACGCGCTGTCCACACCCCCGCGACCGTTAGCAACAGCCCGTAGAGCGGCGTGAACAATATTGCGAACGTACTGCCGGTGGCGACTAGGATGTATCGGTCCACGACGGTGGCGCGTCCTGTGCGCCATCGCCACAGCGTCAGGCCTAGACCGAGCGCGACCGGAAGCCAGACCGCGGCGGGCAGCACATTGAGGCCTGCGACCGGATGATGCAGGCGCAGAGACATCGGCCCTACCGGCAGGACCCACACCTCGGGCGTTATGGTGAACACTTTGGCCGTTGTTGGGGTCCGGTGCAGCCAACCGACGCCGACATTGGCGATCCATGGCGCGCCGAGCGTCAGGCCGAGTCCGGCGGCGATCGCGAGTTCGCGTGATGGACGTCGTCGCGGCCAGCTCAAACTGAGATCGAGCGCGGCAAGGCTGAGCAGGCCGGCCCCGCCGACGAACAGATGCGTAGCCAGACTGACCCCGAGCGCGATCCCCGCGGCGATGAGCCACGGCCACTCCTGGGCGCGACGCCCGCGCAGGTAGCAATACAGCCCGAGTACCAGCGGCGCGACCGCCAGCGTGCGCGGGAGTGGCATCGCCGTCCAGGTTTGATCGGGCACCGAAACGAGCATCTCGGTTGCCGCACCAATAACTGCGATGCGGTCGTCGCCGGTGAGTGCGCGCAGCCACACGAACATCGCAGCCATGGTCGTCACCGCGACCATCGGGGGCAGCGCGAGCCACACCACATGCGGCGGCTGGCCCGTCAGTTCGCAGACGGCGGCGAGCACGATGTCGGCGAGGGAGTAGTACGGCGGCGTGCGCGGGCCACCGTAGAACGCGTCACCGGGAAACCAGCCGTGGGCGATTGTGGAACGGATGTAGGTGAGATGCACCCAGTTGTCGCCCCACGGATTGAGGAGGATGTAGCGGCGGTGGTAGCTGGCCCATGCATAAACGGCCATTAGGGCGAGCAGCGCCGCTGGCGATGCCGCGCGCAACCACACCGATCCGCTTGTCTTAGTGTCGACCACCAATACCTACCACCTCGCCGCGGCTCTGCTCGCCGCGCTTCAGTAGCACAACGGTGCGACTGACAAACACCAGAAACGGAGCGTGCCGTTGGTGCAATCGAATTGCGTGCGCACGATGACGTTGCTAAGCAGCGTTGCGTCGAAAAGAGTCACCATCGTGGACCTGGAGCAACACCCCCACCGTGCGTTCGCACCGCCAACGCGGCGGTCGTTTTGGACGCTGGTTCGCGACTTCGTCAGGTGGTTCTCCATCCGGCAACTCGTGGTGATCGAGTTGGAAGACTGGCTCGGCAGCCTGTCTCGGATCGTGCCAGGCACGCTCGGGCTGCTCGTGCGCTACGTCGTCTACAAGACGCTCTGTGGCAAGGTTGAGGGCTTTTGCGTCATCTACACCGGCGCGTGGTTGACGCACACGTACGGCATTCGACTCGGGCGCAACTTCCACATGGACGCGAATGCGTACGTCAATGGACGCGGTGGCGTGACGATCGGAGAGAACGTGATTCTGGGCGTGGGCGCGCTCGTCTTCAGTGCCGAGCGAAACTGGGTCGATCCGAATGTGCCGATGATCTTCCAGGGCCAGCGGGCTGGACCGGTCACGATTGGTGACGACGTGTGGCTCGGAGCCCATTCGGTGGTCACGCCGGGCGTACGCATCGCGACCGGTACGGTGGTGGGGGCGAATGCGGTGGTCACGCATGACACCGAACCGTACGCGATCGTGGCCGGCGTTCCGGCGCGGAAAATCGGCGAGCGAGCGCGACCGACTGTGTGACGGTCACAGGCCGTGGCGCTCACTATTCCGCACCGCTCACTTCTCAACGATCAGCAATTGCGAGATCGCAATCAGTGGAACGCGAAAGGGCATGCGCGCCAACCAGCGCGCCACTGGCAGCGGTGTGATGTTCGGGAAGAGCAGACCGCAGCGGACGTGCTGCGTGATGCGCCCCCCCGCCGGCTCGACGAGTCGGCGCAGGTAGCGCGGCGAGAAGCGCAAGCAGCGACGTTCGTTCTTGCGGGTGAGCCCAAGCCAGATGTGGCCGGGATTGACGCGGTTCGGCTCGAAGATGATCACGCGCCGCCGCGCCACCCGCAACATCTCGCGTATCGCGGTCGTCGGCTCGTCGAGGTGATGGAGCAGCTCCCAACAGGATACGGCGTCAAACTGACTATCGCTGAACGGTAGCGCATACGCGGAGCAGACCAGCCGATCACGCACCGGATTGCTGACGAGCATGCCCGGGGCGTAGTCGCAGGCGACGACGCGAATCGCTGCGGGATAGTAGGAGCTCGAAAAGCCGCTGCCGGCACCGACGTCGAGCAGCGTCTGAACGTCGCTGAGCACGCCGCGGGAAGCTAAGTAGACAGTACGCTGGCGGGCGAACAATTCGACCACCGGGTGTGTGGGCGGGCGATAGATGCCGCCGGTGTCCCAAAAGTCCCGCTCGTCGGTCATGTCGGCGCCTTCACCGCTTCCACCGTGACGATGTCGAACAGGTTCACGTATACCGTGAGCCGATTGAGCCAAGGATGCCGCAACAACGTCTCCACGCGTCGCGTACTGACGCCGAGCGACTTCGCCAGGCGTTCGAGTAGATATGCCGCACTGTAGTACGCCCCGCCATGAGAGACGCTGCGGCGCTGCAAGCTGGCCCCAGCGAGCAACCGGTCGAGCGTGGCGAGCGAGAAAAACGTACGATGCTCCGGTAGCGTATACAAGTGCCAGTGGCGGCCGCTCACGCGCGCACACCAGCTGGCGGCGTCGCCGGTGCTGAGAGCCAGCACGCCGCCGGTGCGCAGCACGCGACTGACCTCCTGAAGCGCCGCGCGCGGTGCAGCGAGGTGCTCGACGGTGTCCCACATCGTGACGACATCGAAGCTGGCATCGGCGAACGGCAGCGCGGCCGCGTCATTCACCGCCACGTCAAGACCGCGGGCCCGCGCCGTGGCACAGCCGGCGGCCGATACATCACTGCCGCAGACCTTGAACCGGCTGCGCGCGGCGTCGGCGAATACACCCGGACCGCAGCCGAGGTCGAGCAATCGCCCGCCGCGGGGTAACCGCCGCAGTCGGCCCTCGGCGGTGACGCGCAAGGCGAGTTCTAGGCCCGCATAGTTGGTGTAGCCTGCCGCGTTGTGGCCGGCGAAATAGTCCGGACCGTAGAATGTTTGTGCCCGACGCGTCGGCCAATCTCCGGCCGCAAAGGCGAGGCCGCAGGCGGGGCAGCGACAGACGACGTACCCCGACTTGCGGAACCACGCGCGGCAGTCGCGGCCGCCGCACAATGGACAGACGGCGTCAGTCACGGGCGCCAACGCCGGGGTCTGACCGGCGCCACAGCCGCAACCGCAATCGCACGATATCGATGACCGCGCGCGGGATGCGGCGCAGAATGCCCCAGGGCGGGCGCCGGGTTTCGCTGACCTCCACCGGTAACTCGACGATTCGCAGCCCGGCGCGCTGGCCGCGAATGATCAACTCGGTGTCGAAGAGATGGTGATCGAAGCACACCGCTTGCAACAGCTGGTCGAGCGTGACCGTGTGCCGCCAGACCTTGATACCGTGCGTATCGCTGACCCGCAGCCCGAACACCAGGCGGAGGACGAAACTGAAGACCCGTGACACCAGCCGCCGCACCAGGCTACGGCGATCCGAGGACAGCCGCAGATTCTTCGACCCGATTACGATGTCGAAACGGTGCCGTACCAACGCGCAACCGTCGTGCAGAAACGGCACGTCCCAATAGTCGAGATCGAAATTCACGATCACACGCCCGCGTGCCGCCACCATCCCGGTCCGCAGCGCGTGGCCATAGTTTGCCTCCGCTTGTTCGATGACGCGGACCGCGGCCACCTCGGCCGCCAATTGCCGGCTGACCGCCGCGGTGCCGTCGGTACTTCCGTTCTCCACTAGGATCAATTCCGTGGAATAGCCGAGTGGCTGCAACTGCGCCAGTAACGCGGCGACCGCGCTGCGAAGCAAGGGCGCTTCATTGTGAATCGGGATCACCACCGATAGATCGAGGTCGTGCATGGGGACGGCCTCTCCTAACAAACCGGCGAACGGACTGTCCATCCTCGGTTGCGCGTCGGCTGCGCGGGCGCTGCGCAGTCGGGTCAGAACGCAGAACTTGCGGGCAAAGGGTTTTGTCTTGACATTGCTTTCGCGTTCCGGGTAAGAGTCGGTCCGCTCGACGACTTGGTGGCGCGAACGCGCAACGGCGAGAGTCGTACTCAACTGGACGCAACAGTCAGCTAAAGGAGAGAGGGCATGAAGACTCGGCATCAGATGCTAGGTGTGCTCATCGCAGCAGCGGGAATGATGATCCTGTCGGCCTGCGGGAGTGACAACGACAACGAAGGGACCAGCGGCGGTCCGACTGACACGCCCAAACCGACAGCTACCAAGACGCTACCGCCGACGGTGACCAAGACCAACACGCTGGTGCCGACCGTAGTGCCGACTCCGACGAACAGCCCGACTGTAGTCGGATCTCCGAATACACCGACCAATACGTCCGTGGCCTCGAATACCCCGACGGCTACACCGAGCAATACACCGGTCACGCCGCATGAAGGCGGGGTTTGCGGCAATGGCGTGACTGAGGCACCCGAAAAGTGTGATGACGGCGGCACCTGCACCCTGGGTGACAATGTCGGCGCGACCTGCACGAGCGACGCCGGTTGCGGTAATGTTGTTGATTCATGTCAGCCGACTGGTGGCGACGGCTGCGCGGCCAATTGCACCCCCGAAGGCGCGCCCGTCACGGTCGTCTTCGATCCGGCCAAAACGAAATCGACTTTGCAGACACTCTCGTTTGCGTTGCCGTTGGCGCTGAAGGGCAGCCAGGCGAGTACGGCCGGCGAACCGGGCCCGGACGGCATCATCCCGATTTCCGTAAAGGCCGTCGATGTGCACTTCGACCCGGTGCACGTGACCGGTCTGGTCTGCGCCTGCGTCCGCGGCAAGGAAGTTCCGGCGTTTGGTGCCGGCAATTCCGGCAAGGGCATCATTGGCTGCGGCGTCAATGGTCTCCCCAACGTCAACATGCAGTTCACTCTCGACCATGCC
>JBGOUW010000046.1:0-15499 GCA_041477755.1 Binatia bacterium | reverse complement strand
GCAATGATGCGCGTCGGGCCGCCGCTGCCGCCGGCGATCTTCATCGGCAGGGCGACGATGGTGGCGCCGATTGCCGGCAAGCGGTCTACGTTCGCCACGTTTTCGAACGCCGGCTTGTTGGCGCCGTTGATGGTCCGGTGGACGATGAAGTCCTGCGACGGGCCGTGATCGATGCTGGCGGTGTCGACGGCGATGGCGTCGATGTCGCGCTCATGGACCAGGAATTCCGCCGCCTCTTTCGAAAAGCCGGGGAAGTGCAAGTTGGCAATGTCGCCGCGCGCATCGGTGCCGAGGTAGCGCAGCTTGTCGCCCCAGCGCGCGCCCCAGCCGCTGAACATGATGACGATGGCGCCCCGCGGGATGCGTCCGTGCTTTGCCTCCCACGCCTGAAGATCCGCAACAGTGAGCCGATAGTCGCGATCGGTTGCGGCGTGCTCGCGTACGTCGACCACCACCGCGGGTCCGATCCCGGCCGTCACCGGCACCTGCTCGGTCGTCGCCTTGCCTTCGGCGAAGTGAATCGGCGCATCCATGTGCGTGCCGCCGTGCTCGGCCATGCAGATGTTGTTCGCAGCATAGAAATAACCGGCCGGCGTTTGGCCGTGCGCGACGGTCGTCAGCGTGAACGACTCAGCGGTCGGCCAGTAGATCGTATCCGGACCGAACGCGTAGCTGAGATCAATGACCTTCGATTCGTCGATCGGCCCGGCAAAAATCGGCACGGGAGCGAGCAACAGAATCAACCACAGAGGCACTGAGAACGCAGAGACGGAGCGGAGTACGGTGCTCGACGATTCTTTGGTGCAAGCGTTCATTGGAGATTCCTCCTCTCTGAGTTACCTCTCGGTGCCTCGGTGGTTATTTCAGATCAGAGGAAATCTCAAACCGCCGGTTTGCGAGTGGCCGGTGCGTGGCTATACTCGCCGCGTGCGTCCCCGCGATCTCGACGCGCTCGAATTCGATCGAGTGCGGACTCAACTTGCGACCTTCGCGTGCTCGACTGCAGGCCAAGAGGCCTGTAGCGCCATCGCGCCGTCCAGCACGCTTGCGACGGCCTGCGCCGAACTCGATCGCACGTGGCAGTACACGCGCTGGCTCGACCACCATGCGACCAGTCCGATCGCCGAGTTTCCCGACGTTCGCCCGGCCCTGAAAAGCGCCGCGCACCCCGGCTTCGTGCTCGACGCGGCGAGCTTGCTCGCCGTGCGTGACGTGTTGCAGGTGGCGCAGCGCGCGCGCGGGATCCTCGGCAGACAGATCGAGGCGCTGTCGAGTCTCGCGGAGATTCCGGCGCAGTTGCCGTCGCTCCCCGGACTGCTCGGTGCGCTCGAACGCGCGCTCGACGACCACGGCGGAATCACCGACAACGCCAGCGACGAGCTGGCGGAGGTCCGCCGCACCTTGCGCCGCTTGCGTGACCAACTCACGCGCCGACTCGAAGATCTCGTCCAACGGCCGACTTTGGGCGACGTGATCGCCGAACAGTACGTCACGCTGCGCAACAACCGCTTCGTCATTCCGGTCAAGGCGTCACACGCGTCGCGCATGTCGGGTGTGGTCCAAGACCGCTCGGTGTCGGGCGAAACGGTGTTCATCGAGCCCCTGTTTGCGGTCGACCTCAACAACCAATTGATGATGGCCGCGCGCGAAGAGGAGACCATCATCCGCCGTATCCTCGCCGACCTCAGCGAGCTGGTGCGCCAGGAGCTCGCCGCGCTGGTCAGTACGTTCGCCGCGCTGGTGGCGCTCGACCTGCTGACGGCGAAGGCGCGCTTCGCGCAACGCTACCGCTGCACACAGCCGCAGCTCGGTGCCGACGAAGTGCGCGTGCGGGCCGCTCGTCATCCGGTCCTGCTGTTCACCGGCCGGCCAGTGACGCCGGTGGATCTGCTGATCCCCGCGAGTCAACGCAGTCTGGTCATCACCGGCCCCAACACCGGCGGCAAGACCGTGGCCTTGAAAGCGGTCGGCCTGTTGGCGCTGATGGCGCAGAGCGGTTTGCTCATTCCCGCCGCCGAGGAGAGTTGCCTACCGTGCTTCAGCGGCGTGTTCGCCGATGTCGGCGATGCGCAGAGCATCGAGCGTAACCTGTCGACCTTCTCGGCGCACATCGCCAACCTGACCGACATCCTGGCGCACGATCTCGGCGGTGCCTTGGTACTGCTCGACGAGCCGGGCACCGGCACCGATCCCGACGAAGGTGCGGCGCTGGCCATCGGCTTGGTGAAAACCCTCGAAGCCGCCGGCGCGCGGACCGTGCTCACCACTCACGGCACGCCGGTGAAGGTGTTCGCGCTCAGTCGTGACGCCTGTGTGACGGCCGCGGTCGATTTCGATGTCGCGACGCTGACGCCGCGGTATCAACTCAGCTACCACTCGCTCGGCGAAAGCCTGGCGCTGCCGATCGCGCAGCGGCTCGGTCTGCCCGACGCCGTATTGGTGGCCGCGCGAGGCGCGCAGTCCGAGCAATCCAAGACCTTCGGCGCCGCGGTGACGCGCTTGGAGGAGACGCGCCGCTCCTTCGAGGCGCGGCACACCGAAGCCGCCGTACGCGCCGAGGCGTTGGCCGAACAGCAGCGCGAGAGCGAACGTTTGCTCGGTGAGCTGCGCGCGCAGCGCCAGCAACGCTGGCGCGACGAACTGGCGGCGGCCCGCACCTTCGTGCGTTCGGTGAAGGAGCAGGGCCGTGAGTTGCTCGCGGCGTTGGAGCAGGGCGCCGCCGACAAGCGCCGCCTCGCCGCGTTCGTTGCCGAGCAGGAAGCGGCGATCGCCGAACAAGCCGTGCACAGTCAAGTAGTCGCCGACGAACCGCTCGCGACCAGTGGTCCCCCGCGCATCGGCGACACGGTTGAAGTCGGGACGCAAGGGATCACCGGCGAGTTGTTGTCCGTCAAAGGCGAGCGCGCGTGGATTCAGCGCGGCAGCATGCGCTTCGAAGTGCCGGCGGTGCAGTTGCGGCGAGTCGGCGCCGGCGCACCCATCCAGCCGCCCAGTGTCTCGCTCCCAGCCGCGCGCGACGGTACGCCGACGGAGCTGACGCTGATTGGTTTGCGCGCGCGCGAGGCGATCGAACGCTTGGAGACGTTTCTCGATCACGCCACCAGCGCCAATCATGCTGCCGTGCGAATCATCCACGGCATTGGCAGCGGCGCGCTGCGCCGAGCCGTGCAGGAGTACCTCGCGGCGTCACCCTACTGCGATAGCTTCCGCAGCGGCGAACCGCCGGAAGGTGGCGCCGGGGTAACGATGGTGACGTTGGCGACATAGGCGCGTGTGGTCATGAACGCAGGGGGACTCGCCGGCCCCATCAGTGCGCCAGTTCACTGGCAGCGCGCGGCGATTCCCGCTACGGTACCCGCTCTGGAGAACCAATGGCGACACCAACTCCGCAACAGATTCTCGACGAACTGAAGAAGGTGAAGTATCCGGGCTACACGCGCGACATCGTGTCGTTCGGATTGATCAAGGACGTCGAGGTGGCGAGTGCTGGCGTCACCGTCACGTTGACGCCGACGACGGAGAACCCCGCAGTGCTCGGCCAGATTCGTGACGCGGTCGTGCAGACGGTGACGGCGATGGGATTCGGCATGGTCGAGGTCGCCGTCACGGCGCCGGAGCAGCCGGTTCGCCGTGCGGCGCCCGGGCGCGCCGGGATTCCCGGCATCAAGCGCATCGTCGCGGTTGCCAGCGGCAAGGGCGGGGTGGGCAAGTCGACCGTCGCTGTCAATCTCGCGCTGGCGTTGCACGCGCTGGGTCAACGCGTCGGATTGTTGGATGCAGATGTCTACGGGCCGAGCGTGCCGCTGATGCTCGGGCTCACCGACCGCCCGACCTCCACCGACGACAAGCGCATCATCCCGATCGAGAAGTTCGGTATCAAAGTGATCTCGATGGGGCTGTTCATCGAGGAACGCACGCCGGTGATCTGGCGCGGGCCGATGATCAACAAGCTGTTGACGCAGTTCCTACGCGAGGTCGAGTGGGGTGAGCTGGACGTTCTCGTGCTCGATCTGCCGCCTGGAACCGGCGACGCGCAGCTGACCATCGTACAACAGGCACCGCTCTCGGGAGGCGTCATCGTCACGACGCCGCAGGATGTCGCGTTGCTCGACGTCAAGCGCGGCATCACCATGTTCCAGCAAGTCAACGCCCCGGTACTCGGCGTGATCGAGAACATGAGCTTTCACGTCTGCCCCGGTTGCGGCGCTCGCGCCGACTTGTTCGGTCACGGTGGCGGCGCGAAGATGGCCGAGCAGTTCAGCATTCCGCTGCTCGGCGAGATTCCGCTGGTGCGCGAGATCCGCGAGCACTGCGACACGGGCGAACCCATCGTCGTTGCCGAACCTGAGCATCCGCAGAGCGTCGCCTTCCGAGAGATCGCCACGCGGGTGTTGGCGCGGCTCGACGACGAGCGCACGGTCGCGCCGTTACCGACGATTCATTGACGAGCGTGACTCGTGAGTCCCCGATCACGACTCACGACTCGGGCACGCGCACGATCATTCGCGCCGGCTCGCCGAGGTTGCCGGCGATGTCGCGTAGCCGCACCAAGAACAGCGTGTCCCCCGCCGGTAGCGCGACGAAGCGCGAGATCCGCGCACAGAACTGCACCTTCGAGTTGGGCCCGACGCAACCGAGATCACCCGACTCGCTCAACATGACACAGCCCGTCGAGCTCGGCCCGGGACTGGTCATGCCGCACGGTCGAGAAAGAGATAGTCCGCTGCCGTTGTCGAAACGGCAGCCCAGGTCATTGATCGCGTCTGTGATCTCCTGATCGGCATCAAAACGCGGGGGATCGATCGCGGGTACGCCGCCGACCACGGGGAGAATACTGTCGCAGACTTCTGGGCTGCCGTTGCCGAGTGGCTGGCTGGCGACGATCTGCAGATCGGGTCGAGCGCTGGGATCGTCGCTGAATGACGAGTTGCCGGGCTGCCGACGTGACGGTCCGATCGCACCCTCGACCACGATCTGGAATCCCAACCCGGATGGTTCGTAGACCGGGATTCCGTTTTCCACTGCCGCCGGATCAAGCGGCCGATCGCTGGCCGAAGTAAGACCGAAGAACGACACGATGGGTCCGGGCGCAGTGGTCGGCGTTGGCGATGGCGTGATCGATGGCGTCGTCGTCGGCGTGAAGGTCACGGTGGGCGTGAAAGTTACGGTCGGCGTGAAAGTGCGCGTAGCCGTTCGCGACGGCGTGCGCGTCGCGGTGACGGTGGGCGTACGCGTGCGAGTTGGGGTGAAGGTCTGCGTCGCGGTTGGTGGAGGCGGGCCAGTGGATGTGCTGGTCGGCGACAGCGCTGCGGTCGCGGTCAGCGTGGGCTGATCGGTTACCGTCCGCGTCGCGCTGGCGGTGCGGGTGACCGTCCGCGTCGCCGTGGCGGTGGCGATCGGTGACGGCGTGCGCGTGAATGAGGGCGTGCGAGTGGGCCGTGGCACGGTGGCGGTCGGTGTCGGAACCGGGGTGAACGTGGCCGGCATCGCGCCGCCGACGCGGACGATCAGACGCGCCGGCGCGCCCAGATTGCCACCGCTGTCGCGTAGCTGCACGGTGAGCAGCGTGTCGCCGTCGGGAAAGCGGAAGGTGCTATCGACCGTCAGACAATACTGGCCGCGGCTGTTCGGATCGAGAAAGGCGGTTTGCCCGAAGGAATCTTGCGTACACGCGCCGCGTGAGCTGGTCGCGACATCGAACTGGCAAGCCAGATCGTTGAGTGCGTCGGAGATCGGCTGCGTGACACTGAAGTCGGGCGGATCGATGCCGGGTACGCCGCCCGCGTCGCATACTGCGGGGCTGCCGTTGCCGAGTGGCTGGTTGGCTTGGATCTGCAGATCGGGTCGCCGCGCCGGATTGTCCGGATTAGAATCGAACAGACGAAACGCCAGGCCCTTGCCTGACGGCCCGGGCGCGGCTTCGACGAATATCTTGAAGCCGCCGCCGGCGACTCTGAAATAGACCGGCAGCCCGGGCTCGAGTTCGCCGAGCGTCGAGGCGAGCTTGCCGTCGGCGGTGGCGATGCCGAAGAAGGTGATGCGCGGACCGGGAGCCGGCACGGGGGTCGGCGCTGGCCGCAGCAGATTCTGCAATGCGATCAAATCGGCCGCATTGATCAGCCCATCGTCGTTTGCGTCCGCGCCAGCGCACGCGTCATCGACCTCGGTGAAGATGCGGAGGACTGTTTCGGGCTCATCGGCGGCGTCGCGCACGCCGTCGCAGTTGGCGTCGCCCAGCATGGTTGCGGTCGCGGCGAATGGCAGCAGCCACAATGCAACTCCGAGAAGCAAGCCGACCCACCGCCGCATCATGAAGTTCATAGGCAACGGCCCCGAACCCTACCGGATGCCAGCGGTGCGCTCAATCGTACCGGCTCGTGGCTTTTGGCTTGGCGGTGTCGGAGAAGATGAGGACACCGGCAAGATGCCGGTGCCACCTCCTGTATCGGGCTTTGGTGGCACAGGCTTCCAGCCTGTGTCTCCTCGGTCCATCGCTCTGTCCGAGGCTAGTCGTTGTGTTGCAGGTACCGCACCCGCACCCAATCCATCGCTGCGGCGTGTGTCGTCAGTCGGCCTTCGAGCTGCGCTTCTTCAACGGCATCGAGAATCTCGCGGAAGCGCGGGCCGGCGTCGAGCCCGAGGGCGAGTAGATCGCGGCCGCGGATGAGCGGCGGCGGCTTGATCTGCGCGGCGCCGAACTCGGCCTGCTTGGCGCGACAGAACTCGTAGTGACGGAGATCCTGGTTGGAAGCGAGCGCATCGAGGCGGGCGAGTGCGAGCAGTTCGTCGACACCGTCTTGGGCGAGGAAACGCTTCAACGTGCTCACGCGCATGTCGGCGGCGTGAATCAGGCGCAGATGGTTGCGCACCAACCACGCGACGCGCTCCCACACCTCGCGGCTGCGGCGCAGGCGCTGACAGACGGCGACCGCCATGTCCGCGCCTTGCTCGCAGTGGCCGTAGAACGTGATGCGATCGTCACGCCGCTGCACGCACGCCGGTTTGGCGATGTCGTGCAGCAACGCGCCGAGCGCGAGGGTCTCGCTCGGCTGCTCGAGCTCGGCGAGCAGCAGCAGTGTGTGGGTGAAGACGTCACCCTCCGGATGATAGTCCGGCGATTGCGCGACCCCTTTGAGCGTGGCCACCTCGGGCAGCACCACCGGCAACAGACCGGTGGCATCCAGCAGCTCAAAGCCGCGCCGGGCGTTCCCCTCGCACAGGATGCGGACGATCTCGTCGCCGATGCGCTCCCACGCGATGTCGCCCAAGTGCGGCGCGGCGTTGCGGATCGCATCGAACGTAGTCGGCTCGATGACGAAGCCGAAGCGTGCGGCGAAGCGGACAGCGCGCAACATTCGCAGGCGGTCTTCGTAGATGCGCGCCGACGGATCGCCGATGGCGCGGATGATGCCAGTGCGCAGGTCGTCGCGCCCGCCGACGTAGTCGATCACCTCGTCGGTCACCGGATCGAGGAACATGCCGTTGATGGTGAAGTCGCGCCGCGCCGCGTCTTCCGTCGCCGAGCTGAAACGGACGCTCGCCGGGCGACGGCCGTCGGCATAGGCGGCGTCGGCGCGGAAGGTCGCGACCTCGAAGGGTTGGCCTTCGAGCACCACCAGCACGACGCCAAACTGGACACCGACCGGCACCGTCCGCTCGAACAATTCCTGCACGGTCTCGGCCGGCGCGTCGGTGGCGACGTCGAAGTCGTTGGGTTCGTGTCCGAGCAAACGATCTCGCACGCAGCCCCCGGCCAGGTACGCCGTGAAGCCCGCCTCACGCAGCCGCGTCGCAATCGAGCGGGCGAGGATTTCCTTGTGGCTCATGAGCACGCTCACGATTCACGCCTCACGCCTACGTCGGATTGCCGCCGTCGGCGAGCAGCGGCTTCTGGAACAGCTGCGGCGGGAACTGATTGTTGAAGTGGACGTCCTCGACGAGCTGCTCCACCACCATGTTGCCGACGACCGCGCCCTCGGCGTTGGCAGGGAAGAATTGCCGCCGCCGTTCCTTCCAAATGCCGCTGCAGTCTTGATAGTCGAGCCACTTGCCGACCCACAAACTGTGCGTCAGGAACGACGCCGTGATGTG
The DNA here is from genome assembly GCA_041477755.1 of Binatia bacterium. GTDB lineage: Bacteria > Desulfobacterota > Binatia > HRBIN30 > JACQVA1 > JACOST01. The sequence continues at coordinate 7,408 of JBGOUW010000046.1, read as the reverse complement.
CCCGAGCACGTGATCGATCAAGCCGGTCTTCGGATCCAGCGAGATCACGAACCAATCGCCCGGCGCTTCGGGGGCGCCGTCATCGAGCGTGACCTTGAGCCGTTGCCAGCGCGTGTCGCCGTCGTGCTGCTCGCCGAGGTCGGTGATCGTCACCGGTAACTCGGCGAGGCTGAATGGTAGCGAGAACCAGAAAATGTTGCCGACCATGTTGAAGCGCGACAGCGCCAGGCGCGCCGGTTCGCGGATTGGCGCGCCGTCGCGCAGCATCCACGCATCTTTGCCGTCGAAGCCGAGGGTGACCGGCTCCGGCAGGCCGAGCGACTCGTAGCGTACGCGCGGGCCTTGGTGCAGCGGCGACTTGTGGATGCCAATACTCTCTGACGTGATATTTCCCACCGGATCGTAGAGAGTAAACGTGGTCACGAATGCGACGTCGCGCATGGCGAGCCAGTGATCCCAGCCGCCGGCGGCGTCGATGGCACGTTGCACCAACACGCCGGCGCTGCCCGGCGGCAGACGCGGCCGTGGCGGGTCGTCGGTACGTTCACACGCAACGCAACTGAGCAGCAGGACCGCCACTACCGACGAAGGTCGCATACCGTTTGTCCGAGAGCCGTCCGTTCGATTATGGGCGCGCTCCGGTTTTGTCAACGCGGGCGCTCGGGTGAGCGATGATGGTCGTTCTCCGTGTAGGGGCGACGCATGCGTCGCCCGGCGAATCGCGCACGGTTGGCGGAAGGCGACCCATGCCCGCCCGCGCACTGCCCGTATCACGGTCGTCGCAGTTTGCGGCTGTCGCCAACGCGCAGGGTGAAGCCGGTGCGGTCAAAGTAGTCGAGCAGGGCGATCGAGTATTTGCGACTGGCGTTGATTAGATCGCGAAAGGTGGCGGCGGTGATCTCGCCGTGCGCGGTCACGTAGTCGCGCAGCAGCACGCGGGCGCGCTCGAGCGCAGCCGCAGCGTAGTACAGGTCGGGCGCGACGCGCTGCACACGGCCCTCGCGCTCGAGCTGTTGCAACAAGTCATTCAAGCGCGCGCGCGGCACTGCCAGCGTGGTCTCGAGCTGTTTGAGGTCCGGCGGTGTGAGGTCACCGTCGCGCAACAGCGCTTCGGCCCGGGTCGCGAGCGCTTGATCCGCGCCGCCCAGGGCGATGCGGTGCGAGGGCAAGCGGAGGACGCTCTCGTCCCGCACCAGCAACTTGTCGGCGATGATCCGGTCGAGCGCGGCGCGAAAGATTTTGGGCGAGAGATCCGGCGCCACGCGGGTGCGGACGGACTCCATCTCGATGCCGGGTGCGAGCGGCGTCGCGCGATGGCACTCCGTCACGGCGCCAATGGTCGCTTGGCGCAAGCGTTGCCACTTGTCGCTATTGGTGACCGCCTCCGGCGCCTCAACGTCGGGCAGGACCACCAGTGCTTGATCCGAACGCAGCACTGCCCGCAAGCCTTCAGGCGACAGATGCGCGGCTTGCAGCAGCAGATCCGGCGCCATCGCCACGCCGGTATCCAACGCGATCACGGCCTCGACGACCGCATCGTCGCTGGTCGCGCGGTGCAGTGCCGCGAGCGCCGCCAACACGACCGGATCACCACGACGGTGGCGAGGGGCAAAGGCGTGGACCACCACGCCGCCTCCAATAGTCCGCTGCGACGCCTCGTCGCGTAGCACGAAACGGTCGCTGCGCAGTGCCGCCACCGGTTCGCGCAACACCAGTTGCGCATACGATGACGCGCCCGCGGCCAGTTCGCTCCGCGCATCGAGCAGTACGAGCTTGCCGATCACGTCGGCAGTGCCGACGAACAGGCGAATTGCACCGTGGGTCGCGACCGCTCGGCGCGCGCCCGGACGCAGCTCCACCCACGCGTCGAGGCGATCGGTGGCGCGATCGAGCGCCGGGCTGCAGGCGACATGGCCGCGGACGACGTCCGTACGTTCGACGCCGCTGAGGTTGAGCGCTACGCGCTGGCCCGCCTGGCCCTCGCGCACTAGGTCGTTGTGCACGTGGACCGAACGAACGCGCGCGGTTTCACCCCCCGGCAGAATGCGGATGGTGTCGCCTTCGCGCACGCTCCCCGAAGTCGCGGTGCCGGTGACCACGACGCCGTGGCCGTGCAGCACAAAGGCGCGATCGATCGGCAGGCGAAAGAATCCGGGGCGTTCGGCGCGGACGTAGGTGCCGAGGCGCTCCGCGATCGCCGCGCGCAGCGCCGCAACGCCTTCGCCCGTCACCGACGAAACTGGAAGCATCGGCGCGTCCTCCAGCGCAGTGCCGGCGAGCAGGACCTCGACCTCCTCCTTCACCGCGGCGAGACGCGCGGCGTCGACCAGATCGATCTTGGTGATCGCCACCACGCCGCTGCGAGTGCCGAGCAAGTGCAGGATGTCAACGTGCTCCTCGGTCTGCGGCATCACGCCGTCATCGGCCGCGACCACCAACAACGCGAGGTCGATCCCATGTGCACCAGCGAGCATGTTGCGGATGAAGCGCTCGTGACCCGGGACATCGACGATGCCGACGCGTACGCCGCCGTCGAGATCGAGGTGCGCAAAGCCGAGATCGATCGAGATGCCGCGCTCCTTCTCTTCCTTGAGGCGATCGGTGTCCTGGCCTGTTAGTGCCTTGATGAGCGCGGTCTTGCCGTGATCGATATGGCCAGCGGTGCCGACAATGGCGTGCGTACTCATGCGTTCGGCACCAAATCGCTGCCGTGCGCGATGGTGCGGGCGTCGAGCAAGAAGCAGCCGTCGTGGACGCGTCCGATGATTGGCGGATCGGCGCGGCGGAAGCGCGCGGCGATGTGATGCGCGGCGATGGTTGGATGGGTGACGGCGACGACCGTGGTTGCAATGGTCTGCGTGGGCACCGCGCCACTGCCGATCTCCGACCGCGAGTCGCGCAGCGCAACGCGATAGTCGGGGCCGAGCGCGGCCTGCAGCAGCTGACACGCCTCCGCGGCGACCCGCTCGATTTCAGCGAGCGGGCGGGTGAGCATGCGCAGCGTCGGCACAGTTGCGGCGAGGTTCAGGTCGTAGCGGTACAACCGTAAGGTCGCCGACAGGGCCGCGAGTGTCAGCTTGTCGCAGCGCAGGGCGCGCTTGAGCGGGTTGCGCCGCATGCGATCAATCAGATCGCGTGCACCGACGATGAGGCCGCACTGCGGTCCGCCGAGCAGCTTGTCGCCGCTGAAGGTGACGACATCGGCGCCGAGACGAAGGCGATCAGCGACCGCCGGCTCGGCCGGCAGGTCCCACTGCGACAGGTCGACCAGCGCGCCGCTTCCCAAGTCCTCCATCACCGGCAGCTCGTGCTCGTGGCCGATCGCGACCAACTCCGGCAGCGAGACTTCGGCGGTGAAGCCGACGACGCGATAGTTGCTGGTGTGGACCTTGAGCAGCAGCGCCGATTGCGGGCCGATGGCTTCGCGATAGTCACGGGCGTGAGTACGATTGGTGGTGCCGACTTCGCGCAGGATCACGTTGCTCTTCGCCATCACCGCGGGGATGCGAAACGAGCCGCCGATCTCGATCAGCTCACCGCGCGACACCAGCACCTCGCGATGCTCGGCGAGGGTATTGAGCGCGAGCAGCACCGCCGCAGCGTTGTTGTTCACCACCGTCGCCGCCTCGGCGCCGGTCAGCGCGCAGATATCGTCCTCGACGAGATCGTCGCGGTCACCGCGCTCACCGCCTTCGATATCGTATTCCAGATTCACCGGATGTTGTGCGGCTTGAGTCACTGCCGCGATGGCCGACTCGGCGAGCAGGGCGCGGCCGAGGTTGGTGTGGACGACGACACCGGTGGCGTTGATCACGCGACGGAGCGCTGGTTGCGCGGCTTTGCGCAGGAGCGCGGCAGTTTGGGTGACGACATCATCGATGTCGGGTGCCGTGCCGCCGTTGCTGCGCAAAACCTGTCGCGCGTCGTCGAGCAGCGCGCGGATGGCATCGGCAACCGCCTCGCGTCGGTAGCGGGCGAGCAACGTCGCGGCGCCGGCGCTCGACAGCACGGCATCCACCGACGGCAGCGCCCGCAGGCTTGGATGGTGTGGCATGCCGGCATGGTGCCCCGTTTCGATGATGGACTCAATCGCCGCACGCGGGTCGAGTGAGTCCGTAGGGTGGGCACTGCCCACCAAGCATCGACCGCAATCGGACGGGACGGTGGGCGATGCCCACCCTACACTCTTGCGCCGTGACGTGTCGGCTCGGTCATTGCGAGCCCAGCAAGGGGCGAAGCAATCTCGATGCGCGGGTATCGCGCTTGTGAGTGGCTGCACCTGACGTAACGAGATTGCTTCGTCACTCCGTTCCTCAATCGCCGCGACCACGTTCATTTGCGGGCGACGCATGCGTCGCCCCTACAGGACATGGGAAAATCACTCCGTTCCTCGCAATGACGACTTCGGTTGCGCGCAAACCGAGACACGACCGTTTCAGTCTGGCTCGCTTGAGTCGTGGCGCGATCTGCGGTAACCGTCACCCCCTTTCACAACCGGACTGCAGATCGAGATGGCGTACTTCGCGTCGCTTCGCGTCTATCCGAGCTTCGCTCGCTGTGCATTCCAACGGCGCGCCGCGTATCGGCTGGCGAACTGGACGGGCATCACCGTCAACTTCTTTTTCTTTCTGATTCACGCGCAGGTGTTCTTCGCCTTCTTTCGCGGGCGGGCGCAGGTGGCCGGCTGGCGCGCGGAAGAGGCAGTGCGCTACTTCGCGACTTCCGAGGCGCTGGTGATGGTGCTCGGCGTGCTCACCGCACAGTCGGGGATTCAACTCGCGGAACGGATACGCACGGGGGATGTCGTCGTCGATCTCGCGCGCCCGGTGCCGCTGTGGGCGCGTCACGTGGCTGAGAGCTTCGGGTCGGCGCTCTACTACGCACTGACGCGTACGGTGGTGCTCTACATCGGGGCGATGCTGGTCTACCGGCTGCCGCTGCCGCATCGCGCGGCGATGCTGTGGGCGCCGCTGGCGATCATCTTGGGCGTCGGCATCGTCGCTGCGCTGATGTATCTCGCGGGCGCGACCGCGTACTGGATGGAGTACGCACACGGTCCCGTCATGGTGGTGGTGTTGGCGCTCTCCTTTCTCGGTGGGGTGATGGTGCCGCTCGATTTCTATCCGGTCGCGATGCGCTGGGTGGCCGACCTGCTGCCGTTTCGCGGCGCCGTCTACACCCCGATCGCGATCGCCAACGGTACACTTGGGGGCGCTGCACTGGCGTTCGGCCTGACGCATCAAGTGCTCTGGCTCGGCGTGTTGCTGTGGCTGTCGCACGTCGTCGAGGAGCGCGGCACGCGACGGCTCGCCGCGCTGGGCGGGTGAGCGCGCATGTCGGCACTTCGCCTCTACCTCCGTCTGATCGGCGCCAGCGTGCGCGCGCAGATGCAATACCGTGCGTCGTTCGTCATTCGCAGCAGCGTCGACTTTCTGGTTGTCATCGCGGACTTTCTCCCCATCTACTTTCTCGTGCGCAAGTTCGGCGCGCTGGAAGGCTGGAGCTTGGCGGAACTCGCGTTGCTCTACGGCATGGTCGAAGTGTCGTGGGCGACGATCGAGGGCGGGCTGCGTGGCTTCGAACACTTTGGGACCTACTTGATTCAAGGCGAACTCGACCGCTGGCTGTTGCGGCCGCGCAGCGTAATCCTGCAGATCGCCGCGCACTGGTTCGAGATCCGCAAGCTCGGCCGTATCGCTCAAGGGGCTTTGGTGCTGACGATCGCGGCGATCGTGCTGCAGCTCGACGCGCGGAGTTGGGCGTGGGTGCTGACCGGCGTGTGTGGCGGCATGTTGTTCTTCGCCGGCGTGGTGATGCTGGGTGCGGCGGCGCAGTTCTGGACCCTCGGCGAGACCTCGGAGCTGCAGAATATGCTCACCTACGGCGGCAGCGCCGCGCTCAGTTATCCGGTGTCGATCTACGCGCAATGGTTTCGGCGCGTGCTGACCTACGGTATCCCGCTCGCCTTCGTGAACTACTTCCCGGCGCTGGCGGCGCTGCATCGTACCGCAGTCGAAGGCTGGCCGGCGATCATGCCGTGGTTGTCGCCCCCCGTGTGCGCCGCTGTCCTGCTGGTCGCACACGCTGCGTTCACGCGCGGATTGCGACGCTACGAATCGACGGGCAGCTGATGCGATGATCGAAGTCGCGAACCTGCGCAAAGAGTACCGCGTCGCGCGCCACCATCGCGGCGCGTTTGGCGCACTGCGCAATCTCGTCGAGACTGGCCACGACGTGGTGCGCGCGGTCGACGGCATCTCGTTCACCATCGCGGTAGGCGAGTTCGTCGGCTTCATCGGGCCGAACGGCGCGGGCAAGTCGACGACGGTGAAGATGCTCACCGGCGTGCTCGAACCGACCGCGGGCACGGTGCGCGTCGCCGGCCGCGAACCGCGCCGCGAGCGGGTTGCGCACGTCGCGCACCTCGGCGTCGTCTTCGGCCAGCGCACGCAGCTGTGGTGGGATTTGCCGGTGATCGAGTCGTTCGACCTGCTGCGGCACATTTACCGAATTGCGGAGCCCGCCTACCGCGCCCAGCGCGATCGCCTGGTCGAGATGCTGGAGATCGGTCCACTGCTTGATGTGCCTGTGCGGAAGCTCTCGCTCGGGCAACGTATGCGCTGCGAGCTGGCCGCATCACTCGTTCACGCGCCCGACATTCTGTTCCTGGACGAGCCGACCATCGGCTTGGACGTCGTCGCGAAGGAGACCATCCGCACGTTCTTGGCCGTCGAGAATCGCGAGCGCGGCACCACGATCCTGCTGACCACGCACGATCTGGTCGACATCGAGCGGTTGTGTCCGCGGATGATCCTCATCGATCATGGCCGTGTCGTCTACGACGGCTCGGTCGAGCAGATTCGCCGCAGTCTGGGGAACGAACGCCGCCTCCGTGTCGACTTCGACGGTCCGGCGCCGCCGGCGGTACCCGCCAATGTCGAAGTCGAAGAGCGCGGACCCGAGCGTCTGGTGCTGCGCTTCCGCCGCGATCAGGTGCCGGCGCCGCAGTTGATCGCCTGGCTCGCCGAACGCGCACCGATCACCGACCTGTCGCTAGAAGAGACCCCAATCGAGCGCATCGTTGCCGGGATCTATCGCGATGGTTTGCGGGATGGCTTGCGCGACGGGTTGCCACCGAATTCGTGAGATCCGAGACCTCGCTGATCTTTGCTTGCGTGGAAACTCGGTCTCACGCTAGCTAGTGCAGAGGGGGATCGAGCAGTCACGTGGCGAGCACATCGGCAGTCGGCGATTCGTTCGTCGGTCGCAAGGAGGAATTGGCGACCTTGCGCCAAGCGGTCGACGACGCTTGCGCGGGACACGGCGGATTGATCCTGCTCTTCGGCGAGCCGGGCATCGGCAAGACCCGCACGGCGGAGGAGCTCGCTGCATACGCGCGCCACTCCGG
>JBGOUW010000049.1:0-14863 GCA_041477755.1 Binatia bacterium | reverse complement strand
TCGGCGCTGAGCTTTCTCGCGCTATACGGCTGCGCGGTCGCGCCGACGTTGGTCGCATTGGCGCTGGCGTGGTGGGCAGTGCGGCGGCAATCGCAACACCCGGCCGCGGCGCGCTTCCTGGTGTTGACCACGGTCTCCTATGCCGGCAGCCTCGCGTTGTGTGAAAGCGCGATCGATGGCCGCTTCGGTCGCTTATTCTCGCTGTCACTCTACGTACTCGCGGCCGCGTTTGTGAACCTCGCTCTCGACTTCCCGCGACGGCGCGCGATCGTGACGCGCTGGCCCTGGCTACCGGGCGCGAATCTCGCGCTCTGGACGGCACTCGGCCTGTGGGTCAATATCCACTCGTTCCGCAACGCCGATGTGCGCACGACATGGGCCGATATGGACGGCCTGCTGATGGCTAGCAGCATGATCTTCCTCGGGGCCGCTACCGCGTACAGCTATTGGGTATGGGACGATCGTGAGGCACGCGAACGCGCGCGGGTCGCACTGATCGGATACGCCGCGGTGCCGCCGATGTTGGGGGTCATGATTCTGCCTGGCTATCTCACCGGCGCCGCGTTGCCCGCCAACTTGTTCTTCCCGCTGACCCTGGTGATGAATGCATGCCTCGCCTACGCGATCGTGCGCGGGAACGTCTTCGAACTCCGCCACGTGCTGCGGCGCGGCTCGCTCACCGGCGCGCTCGCTGTGCTCTGGGCGGTGGTGTTCTTCACCGCCGCGATTGTGGTGGATGAGTTGGTGACCGCGGGCAGCCCGCTGGGCCGCACCGTACAAGCGGTGCTCGTGGTGACCGCCGGGTTGGGATTTGCCGCCACCCGTGTCGGCTTGGAAAGGCTCATCGATCGGCTCTTCTTCCGCACGCGAGCGGTCTTCAAACCCGTCATCCACGAGCTCAGCGCGAGCTTTACTCGGCTGCTGCGCGCCGAGGACGTGATGCAGCGAACGCAAGCCATCGTGCAGGGCAAACTGGGCGCGACGCATCTTGAGGTCATCAGTCTCGACGCGACGGCGCCCACAACCACGCTGCCCGTGCAACCGCTGTTCAGCGCGTTACGCGATGGCGCGAGGCCCATCGCACGTGGCACGGACGCGGCGGCGACTCGTGTCCTCGAGGCGTGCGGCGCGGAGGTCGCGGTTCCAATTGCCTTTGAAGGACAGTTGCGCGCGGTCATGCTGCTCGGGCGCAAACGCAGCGGCGAGTTGTATACGTCGGAGGACCTCGACCTGCTGGCGACTATTGCCAACCAGGCGGCGAGCGCGCTGGAGAATGCTGCGTCCTTCGAGCAGCTCGATCGCTTGCGGCAGAACTTGGAAGCGGAAGTGGAAGCGCGCACGCGCGAATTGAAGGACGCGCAATCGCAACTCGTGCAAGCGGAGAAAATGGCGTCGCTCGGTCAGTTGGTAGCGGGCGTCGCGCACGAGCTGAACAATCCGCTCGCCGCCGTCGACGGCAACTTGGCGGTGCTGCACGAATACGTCACGCGGCTGCGTGAAGCGCTGCGCGCGTATGAACAGACGGTGCCCGCAGCCCACGAGGCGTTCGCGGCGGTCCGCCGCCAGCTCGAACTGGACGTCGTGTTGGGCGACATCGATCAGTTGCTCGCCACCTGCACCGAAGGCAGCAACCGGGCCCGGCGCATCGTCCGCGACCTGCGCACCTTCTCCCGCCTCGACGAAGCCGAACTCAAACGCGTCGATCTCAATGAGGCGATTGACGTAACGCTCAACCTGCTCCGTCACCGCGTCTGCGGCACCGTACGCGTCGAGACCGCGCTTGCTCCGGTACCGCCGGTGGAGTGCTACGCCAGCCAAGTCAACCAAGTGTTTCTGAATCTGCTCACCAATGCGTTCGACGCCGTCGAAGCTGGCGATGGTGGGCTGGTACACATCGCCACGCGCCCGTATCCCAACGGGGGCGACGCGGTCGAGATCGAAGTCCATGATACGGGCCCCGGCATCCCGCCCGAGCTGCGCGCCCGCATCTTCGATCCGTTCTTTACCACCAAGCCAGTGGGCAAGGGCACCGGGCTGGGGCTGAGTATCTCCTATTCCATCGTCGCCAAACACGGCGGCCAACTGTGGCTCGATCCAGATTCGTCATCCGGCTGCACGTTTCATGTCGTGCTGCCGACCCGTCCGCGAACGGATCTGGCCAATGCCGCCGCTAGCCAGCCAACCACGCTCTAGGATAGAGGATCCCACGTGACGCATGAGGGAGCCAGCAGCGTCGCCGCCAGCGAGCCGCGACCGCGCATCTTGGTGGTGGAAGACGATCGCAGCGTGCTCGATACGGTCGTGCGTACGCTACGACTCGATCACTACGACATCCTCGCGGCGCTGAGTGGTGAAGAGGCCTTGCGCCTGCTCGAGACCCACGGCGAGGTGGCCGTCATCATCGCCGACCAGCGCATGCCCGGCATGAGCGGGACCGACTTCCTGCACCGCACGATCGACCGCTATCCCGACACGATCCGCGTTATCCTGACCGGCTACACCGACATCGAATCGCTAGTGGAGGCGATCAACGCGGGGCGCGTCTATCGGTACCTCACCAAGCCGTGGGAGACCCCGGAGCTGCGCATGACCGTGCGCAATGCCATCGAGGCCTACACGCTGGTGATCGAGAACAAGCGCCTCACTCGCGAGCTACGCGAGGCGAACGAGCGGCTGCGCGGTGAGGTCAACGTCCTGCGTCGGGACGCGGTGGCGCGCTATCAGGCCGAGAACCTGATCGGGACCAGTGCGGCGATGCAAGCGGTCCACCGCCTAGTGCAGCGCGCTGCCGCGAGCGAGATTCCGGTGTTGATCGTGGGCGAGACCGGCACGGGCAAGGAACTGATCGCGCAAGCCATCCACTACGCGGGTCCGCGACACGACGCGCTGTTCGTGCCGCAGAACTGCGCCGCGGTGCCGCATGAGTTGCTGGAGAGCATTCTGTTCGGGCACCGCAAGGGCGCCTTCACGGGCGCCGCCAGCGATCAAAAGGGTCTGTTCGAAGTGGCGGATGGCGGCACCATCTTCCTCGACGAGATCGGCGAGATGAGTCCGGCAATGCAAGCCAAGCTGCTGCGCGTGCTGCAGGAAAGTGAGTACCTGCGCGTCGGCGACACCGCGGCGCGCCGGGTCGACGTGCGCGTGATTTCGGCCACCAATCGCAATCTCGCGGAAGAGATCCGCGGCGGCCGCTTTCGCGAGGACCTCTACTACCGCATCAATACCTTCGAGATCACGGTACCGCCCCTGCGTGATCGGCGTGAGGACATCCCGCTGTTGGCCAAGCACATCCTCGCGCAATGGGAGCACGAGAGTGGGCGCCGGCTCAACGGGATCAGCGACGAGGCGATGGAGGCGTTGATGGAGTACGCCTTTCCCGGCAACGTCCGCGAATTGCAGAACGAGATCAAACGCGCGGCCACCCTCGCTGATGACGGCGAGCCAATCATCAGGGGTCTGTTGTCGGCGCGGCTGCAGCAATCGGCGGCCGACGATGCCAGCACCGATCTGCGCGCCGCCGTCCGTGAGTTCGAGCGTCAGTTCGTCACCACGCTCCTCAGCCGCAACCAGTCGAATATCTCGCAGACTGCTCGCGATCTGGGCATGACCCGCGCGGGTCTCCAGCGCAAACTCAAGGAACTGAGCATTACGGTCGAGCGCTAGCGCCTGCCAATTTCCCGAAGCACCCTGCTACCTCCGCGTAGCAGGGACAGCCGGTGGCCGCCGTCGCGGTGGTGCGCCCGGAGTGGGCGCCTCGCATGGCACCGTTCTTGGGTCCACTCCTGGATGGTTGGGTCCGGCACGGGATCACCAGAACGAAAGGGAGTACCGATGGACTGTCACGCCGAAAGTTATGTCGTACCGCACGAGTTTTCCGTGAGCGAAGAGGTCGTGTCGACGCCGCCCAGTCCGTTGATTGGCTGCGTCGCCGGAGTGCTGCTGAGCGCGGCAGCGTCGGTCGTGATCGGCTGTGGGGTAGTGGTCATGCGCCTCCTCGGCCCCGGCTGAAGAGCGTAGTGCGCGTCTTCGCCGCCACCGGAGGCAGACGCACGCCCGTGCTCGCAGTCCCTTGCTGCAAGTCCCGCCCTTGCGCAACGGCGGTGCTCTTCATATGAGAAGACATCGTGCTGAGTTGCGTGCATCGTGTGTGCTCCCCGCCCAACGGTTGAACTTTGGAAGCGTAGGATACCGCGTTGGTGGCGACACGGGTAAACGACAGGCTGGCGTTGGCGCCGGTAATCGTGCACGACCCGTGGAACGGCTTCGACGACGCGGTGCGCGGCTTGGTGACCGAGTTGGTAGCGGCCGACCACCTCGCCGAAGCCCTCGCGGATCGCGCGGCGCACGCGGTCATCGAACGCGAAGCGATGGCGAGTACCGCGTTGATCGAGATCGGTGTCAGCATCCCGCACGCGCGCCTACCTGGCGTGAACGGCATCGTGGCCGCGTTGGCGGTGTCGCCGGCTGCCGTGTACTACGCCCACGCCCAGGTCCCGATCACGATCATGACGCTCGTGCTCTCGTCGCCATCGTTGAGTAACGAGCACCTGAACTTCCTCTCAGCACTGTCGCTCCTGTTGCAGTCGGAGGCTACCCGTGGCGCGCTGCGCAATACTGCGACCGCGGCACAGCTCTTCGAATACGTGAGCGCGCAGGAGCGCTTTCGGTAAGATGGCCAGCGGCACTGGTGGGCGACAAGCCATGCGACGACTCGCCAGCACACTGACAGCGTGGAGGAGGATGGGGCCCGGTGGCCTCCCCGGTCTTCAAAACCGCGTGGTCCCGGCTTGCCGGGACGGAGGGTTCGACTCCCTTCCTTCTCCGCCAATCGCTGCCGCGACGATGACTACTCGCAACTCACACGAGATCTCACCCTACGTCTGGCGATTCACGAAGGGCTGATCGCGGGCCGCCAAGGCCGCTTTGAGCCCCTGCTCACGGCTGGTCTTAGCCCACTGCTTCACCGCCGGAGTTTGGTGCGCGATCACATCGAGATCGGCGGCCGATTGCTCGGCCGCGCGTAACCCCATCACCTCGTAAAAGCGATTCACCGCGGCTTTGTGCAGCGTCAGTAGATCGAGCGGGACCATGGCAATCCGCCGCGCCAAGGCCAGCGTCTCCTCGTCCAGCCGCTCACGCGGCACCACTCGATTGATGAGACCCCACTCCAGCGCCTCGGCCGCCCCGAGCAGATCGCCGGTGAAAAACAGCTCCTTGCTCTTGCGCATCCCGATCAGATACGGCCACAGCGACAGTGACGGCAAGACGCCTAGTGCTCGCGCGGCAGGATGCCCGAATTGTGCATCATCGGCGGCGATGGCGAGGTCGCAGTGGCCCGCCAGCTCGGTACCCCCGGCCAGGCAGTAGCCATGGACCTGCGCGATGGTTGGCTTGGGAAGCGCCCACAGCCGCTGCCAGCGCTCGATGAATTTCTGCACGTTCAAGCGATCGGCGGTGACCGTCAGGGTTCCCAAGCCACCGCCGCTGCCCGACTGCGGCTGCAGATCGTAGCCGGCACAGAACGCCCGGCCGGCGCCGCGGATGATCAGAACACTGGCGTCGCGATCGCGCTCGAAATCGTCGAGGGCGCGGTCGAACTCGTGGAGCAACTGACCGTTCATCGCGTTCAGTTTGTCCGGCCGATTGAGCGTCAGCCGCACAACGTGGTCCCCGAGCTGTTCGTACGCGATCGAGTCGTACTCCATGCGTGCCACCTCCTGATCGGTTGGGTCAACCGCCTCTAGCACACGGCGGCCCGCGTGGGCGAACCGCCCCAATCACCTTTGGTATTGCTTAAGAGTCACCCGCTCCTGTATCAGTTGCCGGTCGAGATGATTCAACTGATCGCACGGTCTGGGATTGGGGTAGTCGTGAGCGCGGCCGGGCGGGCGGGCGTGGCGTTTGCCTTGCTCGTGATCGCCGGCACGCCGGCTCTCGCGCAACCTGTCCTTCCGGGCGACGTCAACGGCGATGGGCACATCACCACCAGCGACATCGGGTTGGTGATCGAGCAACTGTTCATCGATGAGCCGGTGCCTGCGGCCGACACCAACCAGGACAGTCGGGTCTCGGTCGCCGACGTGTCCGACACGGTCATCCGCTACGTCGAAGAAGCGTTTCCGCCAACCGCAACGCCAACACCCAGCGCGACGCCGACCATCGTACCGAGTACGACGCCCACCACGATACCGAGCGCCACTCCAACCGCCACTGTAACCCTGACGAGTACTGTCTCGCCGACGCCATCGTCCACGCAGATATCAACGCCGACGGCGTCGACAACATCGAGCCCGACACCGTCAATCACCTCGACGCCTCTCTTCACGGCGTCGCCGACACAGACATCGAGTGTGACGCCGTCTGCGACGACAAGCCCGACCCGAACGATCACATCGACAATCACCCTGACGGCATCGCCGACGCAGACACGCTCCGCTACGTCATCGGCAACTCTCACCGCCAGCACTACGATGACCGCCACCGGTACCGTGACCGCTACAGTGACCGCGACGGCGACCGCCACCCCGACCAGCACTGCGACCGACACGCCCACAGCTACTCCTACCTTCACGCCGTCATCGACGCCGACCGTCACGCCCACTGCGACGGTGACGCGCACCCCCACCGTCACACGGACGCCAACGCCGACCTGCATCATCACCGATCTCGGCGGGCCGCCGCCGACGCCCGCGGGGTTGATGTCTGCGGCAACACTGGACATCAGCGATTGCCCCAGAAACTTCGGGACCCCACCCGGGCTGCGCCGCACCGACGTGTATACGGTCGTCGGCACACCGGGCACGGCGATGCTCATCACGATAACGGCCAGCGGCTTCACCCCGTATCTCTCGATCGTCGACCACAGCGGCAAGTTCACCGGCCCGGGCGGTGGCCCCTATGAAGCCGCCGCGCCGCTCGAGTTCTACGTCTCGACGACGCGCGCTTACATCATAATGGTCACCTCGGATCCCGCCGCACCGGAAGCGTTCGGCTCCTACACCATAAAAGTGACGCAGCGCAGCTGCCCGGTAGTGACGAGCAGCGTGAAGGCGCAAACGTTGACTGCTGGCGTCGGCACTGGTAGCTGCCCCGATCCGTCGGACCCGGCCACCAAGGCCGACGCGTTCCAATTCACCAGCACGGCCGGCGAACGCATCCAGATCAGAATGCTCAAGAATTCCGCCCCGCCTGATGCACTCGACCCATACCTCAAGTTGTTCGGACCGAGCGGACGCGAGTTGGCCGAGGACGACAATAGTCTCGATCCGGACAATTTCGACTCGGTGAACGCCCGCATCGAGTTCCTCAGCGTCCAGAGCGGCACCTATACCTTTTTCGCAACCGATGCAGCTGGCGGATTGGGCGATTACAAGATCGTTCTCGATCGCCCGGCCTGCTTCAAGAAAGCGGTTTCCGCCCTCGTCCCTGGCACCGTCACGAAGGTTTCCCCGCCGCCGGTGCTGGATAACGGCGGCTGTCAGTCGCCGCTGCTGTCACCCGGGCTCGACATCGTCACACCCGAAATGGTCGACACCAACGCCGATCTGTTCACGGTCAATCTCACGGCAGGCGATTTCTTCACCACCTATGCAGTGCCAGACGCGAACAGCGACGCTCCTTTGGACCCGCACCTGTGGCTGCTTGCGCCCGACAACACGGTGCTCGCCGAGAACGACGACGAGGACGAGATCGGTGTCACCATCCCCACCACCGGTCTTTACACAGTGGTGGTCGGCGCCAACACACTCGATGTGACCTACAGCTTCGATCCTATGACAGCGGACCCGACCGCCAAGTACGACGTCTTCCTGCAACGCTGCCCGGCGGTGTCCGCCCCGTTGAACACCTCCATCGACGGGACGATGACGGACACGGACTGTGAAGCCTTCGCGGGCATCAAGTCGCGCACCTACAAGGTTACTACCGCCACGCCGCAGTTCCTCACCGTAACCGCCCCTACGCTCGACTTCACCGTGCGGATGACGATGATCGGCAGTGACGGCCGCCGAGTGGAGAACTCGGTTGACCCGCTCGACCCGTTCGCCACGCGCGTCAGCCGCGTGCTACCCGCCGGCACGCATTTCATCGAGATCTCCGGCCTCCATGACGATGGGGCGCAATCGCTGCCGGCGGCATTCAGCTTCACTGCGCAATCGTGCGCGACGCACGAGCTTGCAACCGGCGTGACGATGGGCAAATTCGACGATAGCGACTGCCAACTCGCCGACGGCTCGGCCTTCGACGTCTACACCATCAGCGGGCCGCTCAATAGCGCCGCCAGCCTGCTGCTTCCTGACAACGCCTGCAGCGTGGTTTCACTTACTGAGGGCTTTAGCGTCCCGCGCGAATTCTGCACCAGCGGATACGTACCGATACCAATCGCCAAGACCGGCACCACCGCGGTGATGGTCAACGCCTTTACGCCGGAGCAGCGCGACGATTACCAGATCACGTATCGCAATTGCCCGATGACCTCGATCAACGAGTTCGGCGTCGCCGGCGACCTCAGCGGCGGCGACTGTGTCGATGCTACCAACAGCAAGAGCGACTTCTATTTGTACCGCGGGGCGGCCGACCGCGTGCTCGGGTCGTCTCTTTTCGGCGGCACGGGGTCGGTCACCGGCCAAGTCAGCGCCGGGTTCGACACTCGCCTCGACATCCTCGATCTCAACCAACCCTTCGAAACCACTGGCCCTGCGCCGACGCTGGAGGAACTCGCCACCGACCTCGTCCCATACAGCAGCGCCCCGCCGTGTCAGTCGGGCGCGGGCAGCCCGCCTTGTCTTGGATTCCTCGTCCAGATCTCTCCTGCCAACCCCAGTGACTCGGGACCATATCACCTCACCTTCGACGCGCTGCCGTAACCCCACGGCCATCGCCTTCGCCCGCCGCGCAATCCAAAGTGGGCGCGGAGCCGTAGTCAGATTCGTTGCAGCCGTGCCCAAGGTCGATTAGAGTCGCGGGGAACTTGAGACTGCGAGAGTGGGTTCGGCATCAGTGAGCTGACCTGCGGTCGCCGCGGCAACGTGGCGCGCCGCCATTAACCCACCGGGTGCGAGACCCGGACGTAAGGGAGGAGCAGTTATGAAGACGTCCGTTAAAGGTGCCGTGATTGCCGCCGCGGTGGCGGGGATCTTTACCGCCCGCTTGGCGCTGGCCGATGAGGCTGGCAAGGGCGCGGCCGAAGCTAAAGTGCATTGTCAGGGCATCAACGCATGCAAAGGCCACGGCGAGTGCGGCGGCGCCAGCCACGACTGCGCCGGTAAGAATGAGTGCAAGGGCAAGGGCTGGGTGTCGGCCAGCGAAGCCGACTGCAAAGCCAAGGGCGGCACGATCGCGAAGTAACTCGCTGCCGGGGCGCGGCCGCGCCGCGCCCCGGAACGCTTCCCGTGTCCACCCCACCGTATAACCGACCCGCTGCACTCGGGTGCGGCGTCGGGCTGCGTCCCACGCACTATCCGTACATCTTCGAGCACTGGCCGGCGGTCGATTGGTTCGAAGCCATCGCGGAGAATTTCATGGTGCGCGGCGGCCGTCCGCTGCATACGCTCACCCGCATCCGCGAGCGCTACCCGATCGTGTTCCACGGCGTGTCGCTCTCCATCGGATCGGCCGATCCGCTCAACTTCGAGTATCTCGGCGAGCTGCGCAGGTTGGCGCAGCGTTTCGAACCGGCCTGGGTTTCCGATCATCTGTGTTGGACCGGCGTTGGCGGCCACAACCTGCACGATCTGCTCCCGCTGCCATTCACCGCGGAAGCCCTGGCGCACGTCGTCGAACGCGTGCAGCGTGTGCAAGATGTGCTGGGTCGCCGCATCGCGCTGGAGAACGTGTCGAGCTATCTCACCTTCTGCCATTCGATGATGCCGGAGTGGGAGTTTCTCACTGCCGTCGCGGAACGCGCCGACTGCGGTATCCTGCTCGACGTGAACAACATCTATGTCAGCGCCGTAAATCACCGTTTCGATCCGCTCGAGTACATGCGAGCGATCCCCATCGAACGCGTGTGGCAGTTCCATCTCGCCGGCCACAGTGACCACGGTGATTACTTGCTCGACACCCATGACCACCCGGTGAAGGAGGCGGTGTGGGACCTCTACGTCGAGGCGCTCCACCGTTTCGGTCCGGTCTCTACGCTGATCGAATGGGATGACAAGATTCCGGAATTCCCCGAGTTGCAAGCGCACGCCGATCGCGCGCGCCGCTTGCAGGAGCGTGTCCGTGCGCATGCCAACGCTAGAGCAAACCCAACGCCTGCTGTGGCGATTGATCACCGCGCCTAGCGGCGTCGCCGACGGCCTGCGCGCGTTGGACGACGCCGACCGGCTGTCACGCGACGGGCTGGAAGCGATCGTCAACGGCGACGTCGTGCTGCCCGCGGTGCGGCGGCTCGACATCTACGCCAACATGTACTTCTTCCGCCTGCTCGACGCGCTCAAGGAAGATTACCGTGCCGTACTCGCTACGGTCGGCGACGCTTCGTTTCGCAACTTGATCACCGATTACCTGCTCCACCATCCGCCGTCGCATCCGTCGCTCCGCTACGCGGGCAAACATCTGCCGCCGTTCTTGCGCAGTCACCCGCTGGCGCAGGCGCAGCCGTTTTTGCCCAACCTCGCTGCATTTGAATGGGCGTTGGTCGACGCCTTCGATGCGCCCAACGCCGATTGCATCACGCGCGACACGCTGGCCGCCGTCGCCCCCGGTGCCTGGCCCAAGCTGCGGCTGCAGCTCGCACCCTCGCTGCAGCTTCTCGAACTCGACTTCGCCGTCGGCGAATCGTGGCAACGCGTGCAGGCGGGCCAGCCCGGAGGTGAGCCGACGCGGCGCGCCAATTGGGTGCGCATCTGGCGTCGCGAGTTGCGCGTGCTGCAGCGGGAGATCGCCGCCGACGAGTTCGCCGGGTTGCAGGCGGCCGCCGCGGGCGAATCGTTCGCGACCATCTGTGAACGGGTCGCCGAGCACGAGCGCAGCGAGGAACGAATTGCCGCCTTGTTGCAGCAGTGGCTCGCCGACGGGCTGCTCACGGGGTGCGACAGGTGGCACCACACCTAGGAACGATCACGCCGCGCACAAGAGCGCGGGCGCGCTCGGTGCTTCGGCACAACGCGCCCGCAACAGATCGAGCATCGCTTCGAGTGTCGGAGCCCGCGTTACCATCTCCCGCAACGGCGCACTGTATGGCAACCCGCGCGTCATCCGGCAAATGAGTCCACGACCGCGACCGAGGGCAGCGGCCGGATGGATTTCGCTAGCCAGCCGTTCGATCAAATTGGTGATCGTTTGCCAGACCTCGCGTTCGCTCGGCGGGGCCAGCGGGCGACCCGCCTGCAGCGCCGCGATCTGTCCAAACATCCACGGATTGGTCAGCGCGCCGCGGCCGATCATCACACCGTCGACACCGGTTTCGCGCAGTCGCTGGATGGCGGTCATCGGTCCATCGATGTCACCGCTGCCCACCACTGGAATCCGCACGGCGGCTTTGACTTGCGCGATGAACTCCCAGTCGCTCAGGCCGGTGTAGAGTTGCACGCGCGTGCGGCCGTGCACCGCCACCATCGCCGCGCCTTCGCTCTCGACGATGCACGCAATCTCGACCGCGTTGCGCGAGTGCTGGTCCCATCCAGCACGCAATTTCACCGTCACCGGAATCGACACCGCACAGCGAATCGCGCGGACCATCTGTGCCAGCGTGTCGCCTTGGCGCATGAGTTCGGCCCCGCCGCCACGCTTGACGACCTTGGGGACCGGGCACCCGCAATTGATGTCGACGACCGCCGCGCCGTGATCCTGCGCCAAGCGCGCCGCCTCGGCCATGCGTTCCGGGTCGGCACCGAACAGCTGAATCGACAGCGGTTGCTCGCTGGCCGCCGCGCGTAGCATGCGCAGCGACTTCTCGTCGTGGCGGCTGAGTCCTTCAATGCTGATCAACTCGGTTACCACCAAGCCGACCGCGCCTGGATTGGCTTCCTTGATGGCCCGGCGAAACACCGAGTCGGTGATTCCCGACATCGGCGCTAGAATCAGATTCGGCGCCACCCGCACCGCGCCGATGTGGAACTCCGTCGTCATGGGAGTCCGGGCACTAGCCGATCGCCTGAACACACGCAAGCCAGGAGTGACCAGCCAAGAGTGAACAGCGGCGGCCTCCCGCCTCACTGGGTCGAGACGCTTAGATGCGGCGTACTGTCATGCAGCGCCTGCAGCTCGGGAGTGAGTCGATCGACATCGACGCGCCCGAGCACGACGTCAACGTGCGTGCGGTCGCGATCAATGGCGGCCAGCTGGGCCGCGTGCGCTAGCAGCGTGCGCAGCTCATCGTCATTCTGCGGATCACCTGAGTATGCGAACAGGACCGTCGACACGCCCGAGATGTCGCGTAAAACGGTAACTGAGAAAGTAGGCAGCGAGGGTTCCATCGTTCGACGCCTTCCGTCGCGCCAGTGGCGCGCACACCGTCAGATAGTGCAACCGCGGTGCCAGGGCTCGTCCGGAGTCTGGCCGCCTCGCAAAGCAGTCTTTACCGTGGATCAGTGCGCCACCGTCGTGGCACTGCTATCGACTCGACACTCGACGCAGCACACTGTGGCGATCGCGTGACAGATGACACACCAGTACCACCGTCAAAACACGACGCGTCACGTACGGCGCTCGCTCTAGAACCCGACGGCGCACCCGTCCTTGCGGCGATCCGAGCCGCCCCAGTACACGCCCGTGACCGGATCAATCATGATGCCTTGTCCGCCGCCGAAGCCGCCGCGCAGCAAAGTCGCATTCTCGTCTTCAACTTCGTGCCCACGCTGGCGTAGCTCACGCCGCACGGGCTCATGGTACTCCGGTTCGAGCGCCACCCGTGCGCCATCGAGGTAGTGCAGTCGCGGGTAGTCGAGGGCTTCCTGAATGTTCAGGCCGTAGTCGACCAAGTTCGACACCACCTGTACATGACCTTGCGCTTGTACGTCGCCGCCCATGACGCCGAAGGAGAGCACGGGTCGGCCGGCGCGCATCAGCATCGCCGGGATGATGGTGTGGAACGGGCGCTTGCGCGGCGCGATGCAATTCGGGTGCTGCGGATCGAGCGAAAATCCGTAGCCGCGATTCTGCAACACGATGCCGGTATCGCCCGCAACCATACCCGAACCAAACGCCAAGTACAGACTGTTGATCAGCGACACGACGTTGCCGTCGCGATCGGCAGTGGTGACGTACACCGTATCGTGCCCCGATTTGGTCACGCCCGGTGGCACATCCGACAAGGCGCGGCTTGGATCGATCAACGCGGCGCGCGTGCGGGCGTAGGGTTTCGACACCAACGTGGCCGTTGGCACCTCGGCGTGTTCGGGATCGGCGATGTAGCGATTGCGATCGGCGAACGCCAGCTTGATCGCCTCGGTGCGCCAGTGCAGGCAGTCGGCATCCCCCAATGGCAGTGCCGACATGTCGCAGGTTTCTAAGATATTCAACGCGATCAGCGCGGTAAGCCCTTGGCCGTTGGGCGGGATCTCGCACAGCGCGTAACCGCGATAGTCGGTCTGAATCGGCTCGACCCATGTCGAGGTGTGCTCGGCAAAGTCCGCCGCCGTATGGAGGCCACCGTTGGCGCGCGCGAAGGCGACGATCTGCTCCGCCAATTCGCCGCGATAAAATGCCTCGCGGCCCGCGGCCGCCAGCACTTGCAGACTGCGGGCCAGCGACGGAAGGCGAAACACTTCGCCCAGTCGCGGCGCGCGTCCATTGATCGTAAACGTGCGCAGTGCGTCGTGATGGCGCAGGAGGTCCGCCTGCACGATCAAGTGCCACTGGTGCGCGATGATCTCAGACACCGGGAAGCCGGCGGTCGCGTAGTGAATCGCCGGGGCCAGCACCTCGGCCAATGAGCGCGAGCCGAAACGATCCAACGCGCTGCACCATGCATCGACGGCGCCGGGCACGGTCACCGGCAGCATCCCGTGGGCCGGCATGTGGTCACCGACGCGGTCGCGGATCGCATCGACCGTCGCGGCGGCGGGCGCGCGCCCACTGCCATTGAGCCCGAACAGCCGCTGATCCTTGGCGCTCCAGATCAGCATGAAGCAATCGCCGCCGATGCCGGTCGAAAACGGCTCGACGACGCCGAGCACGGCGGCGGCGCACACCGCCGCATCGACGGCATTGCCGCCGCGGCGCAGCAGTTCGGCCCCCGCCACTGATGCGAGCGCTTGACTGGTACACACCATGCCATCGCGCGCCAATACCAGCGAGCGCTGACTGCGAAACCCCTCCACTTCGTTGCGTCGCGTCGCAAACATCGCGGCCCTCCCGTACGCGCAGTTAGTCACCGCCGTTTCGCTGCTGTCAAGAACGCACTTGACCAACAGGGCGCGCCCGCTTCTAATGCTGACCAATGATTCGTTGGGCTCTCGTTCTTGCCACGCTCTGGGGGTGGAGCGGTTTCAGCACCGCGATCGCTTCTGCCGCACTGCTGGCGCCGGAGATCCGTGAGCGACTCGCCGCGAGCGACCGCGTCGACATCGCCGTCGCGCTGCGACCACCGGCGGAGCGCGCGGCAACAGACGAACCGCACCGGCGCGCGCGCATCGCGCAACGACGAGCCGCCGTTCTTGCCCAGGCCCGTGCCCAGCTCGCTTCCGACGACATCGAAATGCAGCACCAATTCACCACCGCGAACGGATTCACCGCGTCGGTATCGGCCGCGGGACTGGCGGCCCTGGCCGCGCATCCAGACGTGTTGCGCATCGATGCGGCGCAGTATGGCGGCGCCGCGCTGGCCAACAGCGTGCCGCAGAACAACGGCGACCTCGTGCGCGTGCTCGGCATCGATGGCCACGGCGTCACCGTCGCCGTGCTCGACACCGCCATCGAC
>JBGOUW010000495.1:0-3766 GCA_041477755.1 Binatia bacterium | reverse complement strand
TCTCGATGCGGCGCAGACCCTGCACCAGAATTCGCACACTGCCGTCCGGGTACTTGAGCATTTTGAGGATGCGACCGGCCGCGCCCCGCTTGAACAACGTCGACGGCTGCGGCGTTTCCTCTTCGGGATTCTTCTGGGCGATCAGCGCGAGCATGCGATCGCTGGCCAGTGCTGCCTCGACGGCTTGCAGTGACGCGCCACGCGAAATCAGCAGCGGCACGATCGCCGACGGAAAGATCGCCACTCCGCGCAGCGGCAGCACGGGCAATTCGCCTGGGATCGTGATCCCGCTGAGATCGTCTTCGAAGCCGAAGAAGCGATGCTCCTTGATTTCTTTTTCAACGATGTCGGCCATAGTCACTCTGGGTGCCGCGCATTGAGCAACCGTCGCGCGCGACCGGAACCTTAATACACGTCTCCCTACCCGACAAGGGGCCGCGAGTGAGTTTGACATCACATTTGTGAGCGGGTAGGTCGCGCATGTGGATGTGCGGAGGGTTGGATGGACCATTACGTGTTCAGTTTGGAAGAAGCCAACGCCTTGATCCCCAAGCTCGAATTGATCATGGGCCGGTTGCAGCAACGGGCCGCCGAGCTGCGCCGCGGCATCGACGAGCTGGCGCAGCAAACCGGCAAGACCGCCGGCGATCTGACCAGCAGCGAGATCGTCGAGCTGCGCCCGACCCTGCGGCCGGCCATCGAGGAAGTGGAGCAGCTGGTTGGCGAGATCGAAGAGTGTGGGGGCGAGTTCAAAGGGCTCGATCTGGGGCTGGTCGACTTCCCGACCGAGATCAACGGTGAGCCAGCGGTGTGGTGCTGGCAATTCGGTGAGAAGGAAATCGGTTACTGGCACTCCCTCGATGAGGGCTTCGCGGGGCGGCAACCGCTGTCGGAGCGGCGCGCGCGCTCGACGTACTTGCAGTAGGTTGGGATGTCGTTGCTCGCCGGCGCCGCACGCGTGTTGTACCTGCTAGCGTTGAGCGTGTGGCTTGGCACGGTCGTCTTCATGTCGCTGGTGGTGGCGCCCACCCTGTTCCTCTCGTTGCCGGTTGAGGAGGCAGGGCGCGCGGTTTCGGCGCTCTTTCCGATTTACTATCGCGTTGGCGCCGGCAGCGGAGTCGTGCTCCTGTTGACAGCATTGACGCTACGCCGAGTCACGCGGCGCAGCCCGTGGACATTGGTGAGCGTACTCGCTGCGACCATGCTAACCGCAACCGTTTATGCGGGCCTCGTGGTGCAACCCCGTGCGCAAGCGCTGCGGCTTCAACTACACCAAGTCGATGTGCCCGACAGGGTAAAGGCCGAGTTTGACGACCTCCACCACCGGGCGGTACAGCTCAACGGCGCGGTGCTCGTCAGCGGCCTCGCGATTGCGGTGATTACGGGCGTCACTCTCCGACCCTGACGCCCGATAGCCGACACCTGCCTTCGATGTATCGCGCGATTCTGTTCGATCTGTACGACACGGTGGTGCTGTTCCACCCGCACGTGCCGACGCTGCAAGTCGCCGGTACGCGCTGGCGCTCGACCATGGATTGGATGCGCGAGGCGGTCGTGCAAGAACTTCCAGGTGTGAGCCACGACGAGTTTCTCCGCGCGATCACCGAGACCACCGCCGAGATCATCCGGGCGCGTCCGCCCGAGTATCGCGAGGTGCCGTCGCCGGAGCGCTTTCGGCGTGCGCTTGTGCGCCTAGGCGTCATTGGCGCTGACGTTGCCGAACGCGCCGAGCGGCTCTCGCTGGCGCACATGCGCCATCTCGCCGCATCAACCGAACTGCCGGCGACGCATCGTGCGCTGGTGCAACGGCTGGCGATGCGTTGTCCGCTCGGCCTGGTTTCGAACTTCGACCACGGCCCCACCGCGCGGGCGATCCTCGATCGCGACGCACTCACGCCGCTGTTCCAAGCGATCGTGATCTCCGACGGGTTCGGACGCCGCAAGCCGCATCCGTCGATCTTTCACGAGGCGTTGCGCCAGCTCGATGTGGACGCGAGCGACGCGTTGTTTGTCGGCGACAGTGTCAGCGATGATGTCGCCGGCGCATCGGCGGTTGGGATGGATACCGCGTGGCTCAACCCCAATGACGAACCGTTGCCAAACGGCGCACTCGCGCCGACACACACCGTGGCTCGCTTGATCGAGCTGGAGGCTGTGCTGGGCTGACGCCTACGATACGCGTTCGACGAGCTGATCGATCAAGTCGAGCAGGTTGTCCTTGAACGGCGAGGGGTGCACGACATCAATGGCCGCACGGGCACGGTCGGCGTAGCTCATGGCGCGAATGCGGACCTCGTCGAGTACGCCCGAACGGCGAATGCGATCAAGCGCGGCGGTGATGTCCGCCGCGGTCGGTTCCGGCTTCTCGAACAGCCGCCGCAGCTCGGTATCCTTGCGCATCGCGAGTACCACGGGGAGCGACGGATTGCCGTCACGCAGATCGATCCCAACCGGTTTGCCGATGCGCTCTTCGGTACCAGCCACGTCGAGCAAGTCGTCGACCATCTGAAAGGTCATCCCGACCGCGAACCCGCAGTCGCCCATGCGTTCGACCGTCGCCTCGTCGGCGCCACCGAGGTGCGCGCCAGTGCGTGCGCCTTGAAGAAACAGTGACGCCGTTTTGCGCGTGATGATCTCGATATAGTCGTCAACGGTCACCGTCGGATTGTGACGGAAGCGCGCTTGCATGATCTCGCCCTCGGTCAGACTCACGCACGCTTCGGCGGCCCAGTTGATCACTTTTTCCTCGAAGCGTGCGCACAATTGGAAGGCACGGCAGAAGAGGAAGTCGCCGGTGACCAGCGTATCGGCGAGGCCGTACTTGCGCAGCGCCGAGTCGTTGCCGCGTCGGACGTCACTGCCGTCGATGATGTCATCGTGCAGCAGCGTGGCGGAGTGAATCAGCTCCAACGCGGTGGAGGCGTCGATGATGTCGTTGAGATCTTGTCCGCCGCAGGCGCGGAAGACCAGCAACGTGACGGCGGGGCGCACCCGCTTGCCGCCTGATCCCACCAGATACTGAGCGATGTTGTTCAGCCGCGCTTCGCGCGAGCGAATCAATTCACTCAGCCGCAGTTCGACGCGCTCCAGCTCATCACTGACCAGGATGCCGGCCGCGTCGGAGTAGTGGCGCCTGAAGCGCGGACGGGCGATGCTCACGCGGTAATCCTTAGAAGGGCAAAAGCGCTAACGCGGCCAGATAATGTCAAAAGCTCCAAGGTGTCAACACCCAGAATTGTGAGTGTTGAAGGTGGTAAGGAGTGGGCCGCGCAGGATGTCCGACTCACCGCGCGACGCACTGCCTGCGTTGCTTTTCGCACTTCGACTGGTTAGGGTCGTCGTTGGAATGACTCAGAGCGTCACGGCGATCCCCACCGATATCCGCCGCCTCGGCAAAAGTGCAATCGAGATTCTGTGGAGTGATGGCCACCGCTCCGAGTTCACCAACCACTACCTGCGCCAGCACTGTCCGTGCGCAACCTGCCGCGAACGGCCACCGCGCGCGCTGCCCGTGGTCGGCGCGGGTGGCGCCGAGTTGTATCCGACCCAAATGGGCGTGGTCGGTCGCTACGCGATCAGCATTCAATGGAGCGACGGTCACGACGCCGGTATCTACAGTTACCGTACGCTGCGCGAGCTCTGTCCGTGCCCGCAATGTCGTCCCGCGCGACCCGTCAGTGAAGGCGCAGCTTCATGACGACGATTGACGACATCCGCGAGCGGCTCACCGAGATTCGCCCCACCGGTCAGCGCGACAATGTCGTTG
>JBGOUW010000358.1:0-5358 GCA_041477755.1 Binatia bacterium | reverse complement strand
GTGCTGGGTATCTGGGTTTTCCGCCACGGTGAAGGTCTCGCCTCACCCGACACGCTCGCCCCGTCCTTCGAGATGGCGATGCTGTTCACCTGGATACACGCCCTGGTGTTTCTCGGTATCGGCTTCGCGGTTTCACGACTATTGCGGGTCGCTGAACGCCACCCCAATCTTGGATTCGGAATTCTCCTCCTCTTCGTCGTGTTCGAGTCCGGCTTCGTGGTGCTGACGATGACGGTCGCGCAAGATGTTGTGAGTGCGCTGGCGTGGCCCGCCGTGCTGATCGGCAACCTGCTCGCCGCGGCGGCGATGGGCGCGTACTTCTGGCGCCATCATCCCAATCTGCGTATCGAGCCATAACAATCATCCGATCGTCCAGTCCACGACATTGACGAGCCCGCAGTTTGCGGCCATCGGCGGCTTGACATGCGACGCCAGCTGGTCGAACTTGTCGGCGCTGAAGGAGGGGTCGAATGGTGCTCGTAGACCGCATGCGAACCTTACTGATGGCTGAGGCACTGATTCTCGCCGCGTTGCTGGCGAGCACCCCGCGCAGCGTCGCGCAGCAGTTCACGTGTGATATCGACGAACTCTCGACCGAGAGTGCGGTGCAATGCAGCGGCACCTGTCCGATCGGCCAGACGTGCAAGTCGGTCGAGTCGCCGTGTCCGCCCCTCCTCTCCGGAACCGCGGGCGCAGCCGGCTGCACCGCGGAAATCAGGTTCGCCTGTGCATGCGTCACCGATCCCGGGATCGTCAACAGTCTGCTCCGGCACCAACGTTGAGGGCGACGTTCCGCATTTCCGCGCACCGCCGCTTGACGTTGGCGCGGCGCCCTGAGCAGAATCGGCGCTGTGCCCGATCCCTTCCCGATCGCCATCGCCCAAATCGCACCCCGGCTGGGCGACCTCGCTGCCAACCTCGGGTTGTACGAGACGCAGATCAAAGCTGCGCGCGGACTCGGCGTCGATCTGGTCGTCTTCCCCGAGTTGTCGCTCACCGGCTACTTTCTCAAAGACATGGTGTCGACGGTGGCGCTGCGGCTCGACAGCCGCGAGGTCGGCAAGCTGCGCGCGCTCAGCCGCCGCACCGCATTCGTCGCCGGCTTCGTCGAGGAGACGCCCGACTTCAAGTTCTACAACAGCGCGGTCTACTTCGAAGACGGGGAAATCCGCCACGTCCATCGCAAAGTGTATCTACCGACGTACGGCCTGTTCGATGAAGGCCGCTACTTTGCCCGCGGTGACCGCATCCGAACCTTCCCCTCGAAGTTCGGCCAGCTCGCCCTGCTGATCTGCGAGGACATGTGGCATCCGTCGACCGTGTACGTCAGCGCCCTTGATCACGCGGTCATGGTGCTGTGTCCCTCCACCAGTCCGTTGCGCGGTATCAGCGACGGCTGCGAGCAGGACGACAACGCGCGCTATTGGGAAGGGCTCAATCGCACCTACGCGCAGATGTTTTCGCTCTTCGTCGTCTACGCCAACCGGGTCGGGTTCGAAGACGGCGTCGGCTTTTGGGGCGGCTCGGAGATCATCGATCCCAGTGGCCAGCCGCTGGCGAAGGCCCGTTACTACGAGCCTGATCTGATCGTCACCACCATCAATCTCAAGCGCGCGCGGCAGCGGCGCGTAATGTCACCGATGTTGCGCGATGAGGACGTCGACCTGACGATCAACGAACTATTGCGGATTCGCGACCGCCGTGTCGAGGCGGCGTTGATCGCAGCCCGCACGCCGCGCGAGGCAACCCGTCGTGCCGCCCGCCCGGCGCGGGTGCGGAGGACCACGCGGTGAACGCGGAGGCGTTACGCAAACCGCACGCGGCAGTGTCTGCCCGCGTCGCGATCCCCACCAATCCACCGCTACTGCGGCGGATCTTGACCGCGTTCATTCGCGACGAAGTGCGCAAGGTCGGCATCGAACGCGTCGTCGTCGGGTTGTCCGGCGGCGTCGACTCCAGTGTCAGTGCGCTGCTCGCGGTCGAGGCCCTCGGTCCGGACAACGTGCTTGCCATCAAGATGCCGTACAAGGCGTCGAGTGTGGAGAGCGTTGAACACGCCGATGCGCTTGCGGCCGTCGGCCGCTTCCAACTCATGCAGGTGGAGATCACGCCGCAGATCGACGCCTACTTCGCCCGCTTCCCCGACGCCGACAATATGCGCCGCGGCAACAAGATGGCGCGCGAACGCATGACGATCCTCTACGATCACTCCGCGCGCTGGAAGGCCCTCGTGCTCGGCACCAGCAACAAGACCGAGCTGCTGCTCGGCTACGGCACCCTGCACGGCGACATGGCCTCGGCCCTCAACCCGATCGGCGATCTCTACAAGACCCAAGTGTGGGCGCTCGCGGGTGAGATCGGTGTCCCACGCAGCATCATCGACAAGCAGCCATCGGCCGACCTGTGGGTCGGGCAGACCGACGAGGCGGAGCTCGGCTTCAGCTACCGCGAGGTCGATGCGCTGCTCTACCACATGGTCGACCTTCGCTACTCGCGTGAAGAACTGAGCGAAGCCGGATTTGCCGACCAGTTCGTCCAGCGGGTCAGCGACATGGTGCGCAACTCGCAATTCAAGCGCCGGCTGCCGGTGATCGCCAAGGTTTCCAACCGCACCATCGATCGCGACTTCCGCTACGCGCGCGATTGGGGCCGGTAGCCCGCGCGACGACTCGCATGGATCTCCTCAACAACTGGCTGGCGTTCGTCACCTCGCATCCGCTGCTCAGCGCCGGGGCGTTTGTGCTCGGGGTGCTCGCACTCGCGGTGCTCCGCCCGTTGCTTCACCGCACGCGCGTGCGCGCCCATCTCGACGCCTCGCTCACGCTCATCAGCGTGGGCTTCGTATTCGGGGCCTTGTCAGCATTGGGCGGCGGCAGCGCCGGCGGCGCGGTGTTCCTCGATGCCTACGCCGTATTTGTCGCCGCCGTTGCCATCGGGATTGTGCGCACGGTACTGGTGCTGTTCGTCGACTTCTACATGCGCGAGCGCAAGGGCGCTGCAATCTCGACGATCTTCCGCGACGTCGCCAGCGTCATCACCTACTTCATCATCATCTTGCTGGTGCTCCGCTACACGCTCGACATCAACGTCACCTCGCTGATCACCACGTCCGCAGTGTTGACCGCCATCGTCGGTCTCGCGCTGCAAGATGTCCTCGGTGGCGTGATCAGTGGTCTGGTGATCGAGATGGAGTCGCCGTTCGGCCGTTCCGATTGGATTCGCGTCGGCGCCTTCGAAGGGCAAGTCGTCGAGACCGGTTGGCGGACCACCAAGATCCGCACGCGCGTGAACGAAGTGATCACGCTGCCGAACACGTACCTGTCGCGCGAACCGGTGGTGAACTATTCGCGCCCAGATCCGCGGTACGGGGACACGCTGCACTTCGACGCCGCCTACGAAGCCACGCCGGACGAGGTCAAGCGGGCGGTGATGGCGGTGTTGACCGCAGAGCGGGCGGTGCTGACAGATCCGGCGCCGGAAGTGCGAACGTTGCGGTTCAAAGATTTTGCGATCGAGTATGCGGTCCGCTACTGGCTCGATCAATTTGGCGAGCTCGATCGCATTCGCGACCGGATTACCACCAGTCTGTGGTACGCGTTGCGGCGGGCCAACGTGCGGATCCCGTTTCCGGCACGCGAGAGCTATCTCGTGCGCGAGCAACCGGTCGCCAAGCTCGACCGTGGCGATGCCGTCGCCACCCTGGCCGCGGTGCCACTGTTTGCCGCGGTGGGTTCCGACAATCTGACAACCTTGGCCACGCACGCGCGGCGACTGATCTTCGGGCGGGGCGAGCGGATCGTGCGCGAAGGTGACCCGGGCGATTCGTTCTACGTCATTGAGCACGGCTCGGTAGCGGTGGTCATCGGCGGGCGCGATAGCGCGCCGGAACGTACGATTGCGGAATTACACACCGGCAACTTCTTCGGTGAGATGTCGCTGCTGGCGGGCGAGGCCCGCTCGGCGACGGTGGTGGCGCAAGAGGACGTGGCCGTTCTGGAAGTCGGCCGCACCTGCTTTCAGAAGATTCTCATCGCCGACCCCGCCGTGCTCGAACCGATCAGCCAGATCGCGGCGCGCCGCCTGGAGGAGCAGCGCGAGCATCGCAACAGCCGACAAACGATGCCTGCCTTCGACAACGACCCCGCCGCGCAGCATCTGCTGGAGCGAATCAAATCGTTCTTCCGCCTTTGAGGCCGGCTTCAACGATCGGCGAAAACCGCGGCTTGTCGCGCGCGACACGATCGTGGTAGCGTCCGCGCCGCTCAGTGAGGACAAATTGATGCGGACGGTCAATCTCAACAACATCATCGCGCTCTTCCCGCTGTCGCCCATGGGCAATCGCAGCGGAAGAGATATCGCGCGTGTTCGCATCTGACGACGAATCAGAAAGAGGCCCTGCACCGGAGGCCGCGGACGCGTGAAGCGTTCGCGGCCTCCGGCGTTTTGGGGGAGACTCTCATGGCAACCAGAGCAGAAGTTTTAGACCCGAGTGAATCGATCCGACTGCCCGGCGGGGTCGTGGAGTTGGCGCTGCTCGCCTATCCCGTGGTGCTGCAGCAGATGTCGGACACGGCGATGCGCGTGGTGGACACCGCGATCGTCGGCCATCTCGGTGTCACCGAGCTCGGTGCCGTCGGCTTTGGCGGCGTGTGGTTGTGGACCTTGACCTGCGGATTTGTCGGCGTGGCCACCGGCGTGCAAACATTCGTGGCACAAGCCTTCGGTGCTGGCCACTTCAAAGAGTGCGGCGGGTGGATATGGCAAGCGTTGTACGCGTTGTGGCCACCGGCGCTGCTGTGGATCGCGGTGTTGGCGCTCGCGTTTACCCCGCTGCTCAGCGTGCTCGGGCCATCCCCGGAACTCCGCGAACTGGCGGCGCGCTATGTTCACGCCAGTTTATTCGGCGCGCCGGCGATCGTCGTGGCGGTCGTCTTCACTTCGTTCTTTCGCGGCATCGGCGATACGCGCACCCCGCTCGTCGGCGCGATCGTGGCCAACCTCCTCAACGCCGTGCTGGCGTACGGCTTGGTGTTCGGGCGCTTCGGCTTGCCGATGTGGGGCGTCGCCGGCGCAGGTATCGCGACGGCCATCGCCAATTGGAGCTACGCGATCATGATGTGGCTCGCTGTGCGGCGGTCGCGGACGGCTCGCCTGTACGCGACCGCGATCGTGCGCCCCCAACTCGCGACGATGTGGCGCTTCACTCGCACCGGCGCGCCGATCGGCGGCCAGTGGGTGCTCGAGATGATCTCCTTCGCCCTGTTTTCGACCATCATCGCGCGCATGGGCGATACCTCGATGGCGGCAAGTCAGGCGATGATCCAACTGTTGTCGCTGTCGTTCATGCAAGCGTTCGGG
>JBGOUW010000468.1:0-4043 GCA_041477755.1 Binatia bacterium | reverse complement strand
CTTGGCGACATCGCCGGTGCTTGTGTTGACCAGCGTCGCCTCGCCCTTTAGATGGTCGCCACCGACTGGCTGACCCGTTGCGTCGACTTCGATGCAGCGCAGCTCACCGGTGAAATCCTCTGCGGTTGGCGGCACGAAACCAGGGTCGAGACCGACGCCGTAGCATGAGCCGTTGGACTCAGCGCACGACGTCGAGTTGTCGGTCGGATCGGCATTGCGGCCGGACGACGCGACCCACACGGTCGGCTGCTGCTTGGTCAACCAGATGTCGAAGTCCAACTCGTTCCAGACCGGATCGTTGATCCCGGGAATCTGGGGTGCGGTCGGATCCGCCAGCGCGCCGTTGATGTAATAGCAGTGCGCATGGACCATCGAGTTGTTGGTATTGGTAATCTGAATGATGGTGTCGCGCGTGCTGGTGGTGATCACCTTCGGAAACACCACGATCGACGCGCTGCGCTCGGTCGTGACGTCGGCACCGGCTACACCAGCCAGCAGCCCCAGCGCACCCGCCACCGTCAGCGCTTGCCTCATGAACCCGACTCGCTCTCGCTGCCTACGCATTACCCTCCTCCTTTCAATCACTCAGCGCCGAAATGGGCGTGGCGCAATACCCCCCAAATAGGTGTCGGCCTTATATCGACGAGGTCCAAACTTGTCAAGTCAAAAGCAACCATTCCAACCGTTCCGCCGAAGGAAATCATTCCGGCGGCAAGAAAATCAAATCCGCCTGCGGCCGGCGGCCCTGGGAATGCAGGTTCATTGCTGCCGAGCTGATGATGCGGACGTCGCAAGCCGTGGCCGAGGTCACGTGCGAACAACGGAACTCGCGCGCGATACCCATCAGCGCGTCACCGTGGTTCGGATCATCCGTGGCCACACCGCGGATCCGAGTCTGACCCGTCAGAGTGCCGTTGACGGCGGCACTGAAGATCGAATTCGCATTGAACTCGGTATCGATGTTCGAGAGTTGTATGTCCTTGAAGCAGGTCACCGACTTGCTGGTGGAGAAGCGCTGTTCCAACTCGTTGATGACGAGGAACTGCACGGTGACGGGCTTGGGGGCTTGGCGCAGGTAGTCCTGGCTGCACGGAACGAGAGTCAGATCGGTGACGATATTGCCCCGACCCACGGGATCTTCCACGCCATCAAAAAAGTGATCCAGGAGCAAAATGTTGGCGCACCCATCGTACTCGGCGCCATTCGGGCAATTGTCATTGGGCTGACACTGAACGCTGCAGCTATCACCGTCCGCGCAGTCGCCGTCCGAAAAACAGCTGCGGTTGTGTTGGCCACGGCATTGGCCCGGGGTACAGCCGCCCAGGCACAAGGTGAGGTCGCGAGTCGTTTGCGTCCCCACCATCGCCTTCAAGCCGATCGCGTTGTAGCCATCGACATCTGGGCCTTCCGGACCTCCTCCAAGTCCCTGGGTCTGGTCCTTCACAATGAGTGCTTCACCGGCGATGTCATTACGCTCGACCGGGCCGAACTCATCAACCGCGATGCATTGGAGATAGCCGACAAACTCGTCGTGTGGCACCGGCAGGATATTGCTGCCTTGGTTGCTCTGCCCGTTCGGGCCACGCCGCGTGACGCCGTCGAGTTGGAAGCAGGGTTGATCCGGATCCGCCGTCACTCGGCAATCACGCATGCCTTGCGAAATACGCCAGCCGATCGGCTGCCGCCCCGTCAAGATGATGCGAAAGTCGGTCTCGCTCCAATGATCCTCAACGCAGTCGCCTGTGCAGCGTCCCTCCTGGCCAACCCGCGCCGCGCAATTCCCCGTACCGTTCACGCACCGCGGCGTCGCATCGACGAAGAAGCAGTGCAACGTCAGCGGGCTGGTGGACGTATTGGTCAAGCGGATCAGGGTATCGATGTGGTTCACGGAATCGGCTATCAGCTTCGGAAACACGACGATCGCGGCGGGCTGGTCGGACGAAACTTCCGCAGGCACGCGGTTGCCGACGACCAGCACTACGCCCGCCACCAGTGCGGACAAGCATCGCCCTACTCGCATGCGTCGGCTCCTCGTCGTCATTCGCCCCGCCGCTATCATCACGGCCCCTCCGGGATCGTGATGACGTCGGCTGTCGGGCGCTCGCCGATAGTGTACAGATTAAACGCGGCACGGCCGGCGATTGCCCCGAGACGGTGAACTTCTTCCGCCACCGCCACAATGCCCGAAGAATCCTTCACCGGGGTCATGCGCGTCTGCAGGAATCGGGATCCGACCGTGTCGACATCGAAGACGACGGAGTTCACGTCACTCAGCTCGAAGTTCGCCCAGCAGGTGACCGTCGTACTGGCCGAAAACGTCTCTTCAAATTCGTTGGTGACTTGGAATTGCACTACCACGCTGGCCGGCTTTTGGGCCTCGAAGTTTTGCGTGCACGGCACGATGGTCACCACGGTCCCCACTTCGGACATGTCCCCTAGCTGCGGGTTGTCCGCGCCCGTCGCAAAATTGGTGAGCAAGGTAGTCTGAGGGCACGCGTTGTATTCGGCGCCGCGCACGCACTGGGACGTGACCCCGCCGCCGAGGCAGAGCACATTGTTGGCGTCATTGGTGTCGAGTCCGACGATCGCCAGCGCGCTGTACTTGCTCACGTCGCCAGTGTTGAACGGGTCGAGATTGCCGACGACCAGCGTCGCCTCGCCCTTGAGATGGTTGCCACTGATCGGCGCACCCGAGGAGTCGACCTCGATGCACATCAGCTCGCCAACGAAATCGGGCGGCACCGGCGGCACCCGCCCCGGGTCCAAGCCGGAGTCGTTACACTGATCCACCGTGGTCGTACACTCCGGATCGAGCGGAAAGATCCGACGCCCCAGCGACGCGACCCAATGGGTCGGCTGCTGCTTGGTCAGCCAGATGTCGAAATCGACTTCTTGCCACTTCGGCACCAAACCCAGTTGGGGTGGTGGCGCTGGCTCCAGCGCCGCATTGACGTAGAAACAATGCGCGTGAACCATTGAGTTGGATACGTTGGAAATCTGAATGATCGTATCGGCCCCCCCGTTTCCGATGACCTTCGGCCAGATGACAATCGAGCCCGGTCGCTCGGTGGTAACCTCAGCGAACGCTGGTCCAGCGGCGATGGCGACCGCCACTAGTGCTCCGAACCACGCACTTCGCAGTCCCCACTTGCGCGCCATCCACGCTCTCCTTCCGCCACGATCAGACTGGGACTCGTTTGCCACGTAGACCTGACCCCGCCCTCGCACACAGCCCCTCACAGGACTCGGGCTTATAGTTCCCGGACCCAACGGTGTCAAGCAAAATATAGGGAAAGCCATCTAGCCACGCGGCTTTACGCCCAGTCGATCGAAGTCAGCCAATGCCCGTAGCGCACCTCAGTCCCGGTGGTGACTTGCGCAAACGCACGCTGCAACCGCTGAGTGATCTCACCCGGTCGGCCGGGACCGACCTGACGATCATCTACCTCACGTACCGGGGTTACTTCCGCGGCGGTGCCCGTGATGAACACCTCGTCGGCGATGTACAGCGCATCACGGGCAAAACGCTCCTCACGCACCACGATCCCTTGCTCTGCCAGCAACGTCATCACGGTGTCGCGCGTGATACCGGGCAACACCGCGCCCAAGGCAGTCGTCTTCACCGCACCGCGCCGCACCAGGAAGATGTTCTCACCGCTGCACTCGGCGACGTAGCCGTCGGTGTCGAGCATCAACGCTTCGTCGTAGCCGAGCCGGCGCGCCTCGACGGCCGCCAAGATGGAATTGACGTAGTGGCCGACTGCCTTCGCGTTGCTCATCAACGTATTCACGTGGAAGCGTTGGAACGAAGAGGTCTTCAGCCGAATGCCCTGACGGACGCCTTCTTCACCCAGATACGCGCCCCACTTCCACGCGATCACCGCAACCCGCACGGGATTGTGCACCGCTGCCAGACCCATCTCACCTTCGCCGAGAAAGACTATCGGTCGGATATAGCACGCACGCAATCCGTTCACTTTGACCGCAGCCACGCACGCGTCGGCGATTTGCTCGCGGCTGAAGGGAATCTGCAGCCCGAGGAT
>JBGOUW010000555.1:0-3247 GCA_041477755.1 Binatia bacterium | reverse complement strand
TGACGCTGCTGGCCAAGGTCGTCGAGCGCATCCGCAAGGGTCGCGAGGTGAGCATCGATCTCGCGACCCTGCCATTCACCGACAAGGCGACTTACAAGTTGATCGCCAAGGGCGACACGGTCGGCATCTTCCAGATGGAATCGGGTGGCATGCGCAACTTGGTCACCCAGCTGCGGCCGTCGAACTTCGAAGAGATCATCGCCGTGCTGGCGCTGTTCCGGCCCGGTCCGCTCGACAGCGGCATGGTCGATCAGTTCATCAAGCGCAAACACGGCAAGGAGGAGGTGCACTACCTGCACCCCAAGCTCAAGCCTGTTCTCAAGGATACCTACGGCGTCATCGTCTATCAGGAACAAGTGATGCAGATCGCGCAGGTGCTGGCGGGCTACTCGCTCGGCGATGCCGACAATTTGCGCCGCGCGATGGGCAAGAAGGACCCCGAGAAGATGCAGAAGGAGCGCCAGCGCTTCATCGCCGGTGCGCTCAAGCAGGGGATCGCGGAAAAGCAGTCGGGGGAAATTTTCGATCAGATGGAGACCTTTGCCGCCTACGGCTTCAACAAGTCGCACTCGGCGGCGTATGCGCTGATCTCGTACCAGACCGCGTATCTCAAGGCCCACTACCCGGAAGAATTTCTCGCCGGGTTGATGACGCTCGAGATGGACGACACCGACAAGACCTACAAGAACATCGCCGAGTGCCGCGAGCGCAAGATCCAAATCTTGCCGCCCGACGTCAACGAGAGCCACGCGGATTTCACGGTGGTGACGGTTGCCGACGGTAAGCGCGCGCTGCGCTTCGGCCTCGGCGCGGTGCGCGGCGTGGGCGCGAAGGCCATCGAAGCCATCGTCGAAGCCCGTGCGGCAGGGCCGTTCACCGATCTCGGCGACTTCGCCACGCGCGTGCAGTCGCAGCAGGTCAACAAGCGTGTGGTCGAGAGCCTCATCAAGTGCGGTGCGTTCGAGTTCTGCGGCGTGGCGCGCCGCCGCATGATCGAAGGGCTCGACCTGATCCTGCGCTGGGCGGCGCAGGGCAACCGACCGGAGAACGTCAATCAGATGGGATTGTTCGGTGCCGCCTCGGCCACCATCAGTCCGGCGCCCGCACTTCCCGACCTACCCGAGTGGCCGCAGCAGGAACTGTTGCGGGCCGAGCGCGAGACCATCGGCTTCTTCATCACCGGGCATCCGCTCGACAAATACGACCGCGATCTGCGCCGCTTCACCGACGCCAGCACGGCGGATCTGCGCGGCCGGAATCATCAAGACAAGCTGCGCGTTGGCGGGGTGATTCATTCACTCAAGTTGAAGAACAGCAAGAAGGGCGACCGCTACGCGACCTTCAATCTCGAAGACAAGACCGGCGTCGTCGAGGTTATCGCGTGGCCCGAGACCTACCGTAAGTGCGAGGCGGTGATTCACGGCGAAGATCCCGTGGTGGTGAACGGTGCGCTGGATATCGGCGAAGAGCGCTGCCAACTGATCGCCAACGAAGTGGTCCCGCTGACGGCCGCGCGCGAGCAGGCGGTGAAACAGGTCCACTTCGCGCTGCTCGCCGATCGCATCGACGATTCTCATTTGCACAAGCTACGCGACACGCTGACGCAACATCGCGGCAGCGTCCCGACGTTCTTGCATCTACTGCTGCCCGATCGCACCGAGACGGTGATCGCCCTGCCGTCGGCTCTGCGCGTCGCGCCCAGCGACCGGTTGGTCGAAGAGATCGACCGCATGTTGGGCACCGGCGTGACGTCGTTTCTGTAGGTATCGATGAGCCGGTGAGCACCGACTACCACGCCAAGTACTACGCGCATGCGCTTGCGTGTGCGGCCGGGCACAACGTGCGCAGCGCGGTCGTCGAAGGGCTGGCTGGGTACGACGACCCTCGCGTGTTGCACGCAGCGGCGGCGGAAGGTCGAGTGTTGACGACGTTCGACACGGATTTTGCCGATATCCGAAGGTATCCGCCGGGTACGCATGCAGGCATTGTCGTATTCCGTTTGCGCGACCAACGCTGGCGCGCGCTGCAGCAACCCGTGCCGCGGCTCCTCGCTGGGAACATGCTGGCGCGGCTCGATCGCGGGTTGGCTATTGTCGCAGAGGCCCGCGTGCGCTTGCGCAGATCGACCACCAGTCGAGCACTCGGAAAACAGCGTCGGGCATCAGGATCGTGACAACGAACAAAGGCAAGCTCGAATTCGCCTGAGTCGGCAAGGAGGGGCCGCCCCTGGTTTCGATGATCGTTGTCGGCCGATGAGCCTCCGGCTTGAGTGTGATAGACGCATCGTGTGCTGACCATCGAGCAATCTCCCGAACTCGCCATCTTGGTCGCCGCCGAGCAGTACGGCACAGACGGGCTCGGTGGCGAGGAGTCGCTGGCAGAGTTGGAGCGGCTGAGCGCCACTGCTGGTGTCACCGTGGCGGCGAAGGTGCTGCAGGCAATCCGGCGGATCAATCCCGCCACGTTCATCGGCTCGGGCAAGGTTGATGACGTCAAGCACCTGGCGCAGTCGATGATGGCGACCACGGTGATCTTCGACGACGAGCTGTCGCCAGCACAGCAGCGCAACCTCGAAAAGGCGCTCGGCGTGAAGGTGATCGATCGCACGCAGTTGATTCTCGCCATTTTCGCGCAGCGCGCGCACAGCCTGGCCGGCAAGCTGCAAGTCGAGCGGGCGCAGCTCGAATACCTGCTGCCGCGGCTGACGAAGCAGTGGGCCCACTTGTCGCGCCTGGGTGGCGGCGTCGGGACGCGCGGCCCCGGCGAGACCCAGCTCGAAGTCGATCGCCGGCGCGTGCGCGAACGCCTCGCGACGTTGCGGCGCCGCATCGACGAGGTATCGCGCACGCGCGGATTGCACCGCGCCAGCCGGGCGCAGGTGCCGTATCCCGTCGTGGCGTTGGTCGGCTACACCAACTCGGGCAAGTCGACGCTGATGAATCACCTCACCGACGCCGGGGTGCTGGTGGAAGATCAGTTGTTCGCGACGCTCGATCCGACCGTGCGCCGCCTCAAGTTGCCCGATGGCGGCCAGGCGTTGCTGGTCGATACGGTGGGATTCATTCACAAGCTGCCGCACGGGTTCGTCGACGCCTTCAAGAGCACGCTCGAAGAAGTCCGTACGGCGGATCTGCTACTGCACGTCGTCGATGCTAGCAGCGAGCATGCGGAAGAACAGATCCGCGTGGTTGAGCAGGTCCTCGGTGAGATCGGCGTCAGCGAGACGCCGACAATCCTGGCGATGAAC
>JBGOUW010000243.1:0-7388 GCA_041477755.1 Binatia bacterium | reverse complement strand
GTGACCCGCTCGAACCCCAACGAGTGTAGCGAGTGCTGAATGGCCTTGCCGGCCGGATCGAGTACCCCAGATTTCAGTGTGACGTACACTTTGGCAAGCACCGCCGCCTCCTCTCCCGCACCCTGCAGATGACTCGGTCAGGGAACAACACCCGCTCCTTCATAGCGCAAATGATTCGCAAGGTGAACCCACACCCGAGCGCGGGACCCGGGTGGCGCACCGCGCTCAGGTTTTCGTCTTGAACTCGATACCGGTGTGGCCGAAACCGCCGGCGCCGCGCGCGGTCGCTTCCAGCTCGGCCACCACTTGCCACTGGGCATGCGATACCGGGGCGATGATCAGTTGCGCGATGCGATCGCCGCGCTTGATCTCATACGGTACGGTCCCCAGGTTCACCAATATGACGCCGATTTCTCCGCGGTAGTCCGCGTCGATGGTTCCCGGGGAGTTGAGCAGTGTGATGCCATGCCGCAACGCCAGTCCGCTGCGCGGACGCACCTGCGCTTCAAAGCCAGCTGGCAGTGCCACAGCAATCCCAGTTGGGATCAGTACGCGTTGGTGCGGGACCAATTGAATCGGA
Source organism: Binatia bacterium (assembly GCA_041477755.1). Lineage (GTDB taxonomy): Bacteria > Desulfobacterota > Binatia > HRBIN30 > JACQVA1 > JACOST01. The sequence goes on along the minus strand of JBGOUW010000243.1, from coordinate 6,808 downwards.
TCGGTGACATCGGCCATCAGATCCATGCCGGCGGCACTCGCGCTGGCGTAGGCTGGCAGCGGCAAGTCCGCAGGCCCCGGCCGTACGCGCTTAACGGCGATGGTGACCGTGGCCGTCACGCGGATGGTCAGGCGGGAGGCGCCGCAGTGAGGATGCCGGCGTCGACGGTGCGACCCTTCAAGTCACCGAGCAGCGCCATCGCCATATCTTCAGGGCGGAGCAAGCGTTGCGCAAGCGCGACCACGTCATCGTTACTCACGGCATCGATGCGCGCGGCCACTTCTTTGGGTGAGATATCGTGGCCGAAGTAAATCTCGTTCTTGGCAATGCGGTTCATCCAACTATCGCTGCTCTCCAAGCCGAGCAGCATGTTGCCCTTGAGTTGGTTCTTGACCCGCGCCAATTCCTCGGGGCGGAGGCCCTCGGCGGCCAGCTTGCGCAGTTCGGCACCGATGACCGTCACCACTTCTTCGACCCACTCGGCGCTGGTACCGGCGTAGATGCCGAGGTAGCCGATGTCGCGGTAGGACGACAGGAACGAGTAGACAGAGTAGGCGCGGCCACGGCGCTCGCGCACTTCTTGAAACAGGCGCGAACTCATGCCTCCGCCGAGCGCGGTGCTCAGCAAATACGCCGCGTAGCGTTCCGGCGCACACTGCGCGATACCCGGCGTACCCAGGCAGATGTGAACTTGCTCGAGCGCCTTCTCGACGGAAAAGATCCCGCGCGCCGGTACCGGCGACGAATTGTTGCTGGGTTCCGCCACGCCGCTGAGGTCGCCGAACTCACGCTGCACCCAGTCGACCAGCCCGTCGTGCGTCAGGTTGCCCGCCGCCGCGATGACGATGCGGTCGGGCTGATAGCGCGCGGTGAAAAACTCCAACAGTTCCTTTTGACCGAACTGCTCCACGGTTTCCGCGCGCCCACAAATCGGATAGCCGAGCGGGTGGCCCGGCCAGTAGCTCACATTGAACAGATCGTGAACATAGTCGTCGGGTGTGTCCTCGACCTGCGAGATTTCCTGCAGCACGACGGCGCGCTCGCGATTGATTTCTTCTGGAGCGAAGCGCGAGTGTCGAAAGATGTCGGCGAGCAGATCGATCGCCAACGGCAGGTGCTCGGCGAGCACCTTCGCGTAGTAGCAGGTGTACTCTTTGCTCGTGAAGGCGTTGAGGACGCCACCGACTGCGTCGATTTCTTCCGCGATCGCCGCAGCAGTGCGGCGCTCAGTACCTTTGAAAAACAGATGCTCGAGGAAGTGGGAGATCCCGTTCTGCTGCGCGGTCTCGAAGCGTGAGCCGTTCTCCACCCAAATGCCGATGGTAGCGGATTGGACGCCGGGCATCTCCTCCGTGATCACCCGCAGGCCGTTGGGTAGTACCGAACGGCTCACCATGCTCAGCTCCCCTGCCCCGCGGCCGCCCCCAGCGCTTCCTTGCGGCTGAGGCGAATCTTGCCCTGTCTGTCGACCTCCAGCACCTTCACCATCACCTCGTCGCCCTCTTTCAGCACGTCGGTGACCTTCTGAACGCGACCCTCGGCCAGCTGCGAGATGTGAATCAGTCCGTCGGTGCCGGGCATGATTTCCACGAAGGCGCCGAAGTCGACGATCTTGCGCACCTTGCCCTTGTAGATCTTGCCAACTTGGGCCTCGGCCGTGAGGCCTTCGATACGTTCGATCGCTTTGCGTAGCGACGCACCGTCGCTCGAGGCGATGAACACCGTGCCATCATCTTCGATGTCGATCTTCGCGCCGGTTTCCTCGACGATGGCGCGAATCACTTTGCCCCCTGGCCCGATGACGTCGCGGATCTTGTCCGGCTTGATCTTGATAGTGACGATGCGGGGGGCGTGCGGGGAAATGTCCGCACGTGCTTGCGACAACGTCTGGTTCATGATGCCGAGGATGTGGAGGCGGCCTTCGCGTGCCTGGTGCAACGCCTCACGCATGATTTCGCGCGTGACGCCGCGGATCTTGATGTCCATCTGCAAGCCGGTAATGCCTTCGCTGGTACCGGCCACCTTGAAGTCCATGTCGCCGAGGTGGTCCTCGTCACCGAGGATGTCCGAGAGGATGCGAACCTTGTCGCCGTCCTTGATCAGCCCCATCGCGATACCGGCCACCGCCCCTTTGGTGGGAACGCCGGCATCCATTAGGGCCAGTGAGCTGCCGCACACCGTCGCCATCGACGAGGAGCCATTCGATTCGAGCACTTCGGAAACCATTCGCAGCGTATACGGGAAGGTCGCTTCGGCCGGGAGAATCGGCACCACTGAACGTTCCGCCAGCGCCCCGTGTCCGACATCGCGCCGGCTCGGACCGCGCAGCGGCCGGACTTCGCCAACACTGAACGGCGGAAAATTGTAGTGCAGCATGAACTTCTTGTAGTACTCGCCGATCAACGCATCGATCTTCTGCTCGTCCGCCGAGGTGCCGAGCGTGGCCACCACCAACGCCTGGGTTTCGCCACGAGTGAACAGCGCAGAGCCGTGGGTCCGCGGCAGCACACCGACCTCGCAGCTCACGGGCCGAACGTCCTTCAGTCCGCGGCCGTCGATGCGCTTGCCGCTCTCGACGATCACGCCGCGCACGATCTGACTCTCAATATCCTCCACGGCTTCCTTGACGGCCTTCCCCGCGTTGGGGAACTCGGCTGCGAGGGCGGCCTGGGTGTCGGCCATTGCTTGCCGAAGCGCTGCGACACGTTCCTGCTTGCCGGTAATGGCCAAGGCCTTCCGCATTGGCGGACCGGCGACGGCTTCCGCTCGCTTGGTGAGGTCGGCATTGCCTGGGACCACCACCACTTCCCGCTTGGGCTTGCCAACGGCTTGTCGCAGCTCTTCCTGCAGCTTGATCAGGATCTGCATCTCCTGATGGCCGAAGTACAGCGCCTCGAGCATGACGTCTTCCGACACCCCGCTCGCGCCGCCCTCCACCATCACCAGGCTGTCGGCCGTGCCGGCAACGACCAGCGAGATATCGCTGGCTTCGTACTGACTCTGTTGCGGGTTGATCACCAGCTTACCATCGAGGCGGCCGACGCGCACCGCTGCGATCGGTCCGAGAAACGGAATGTCCGACACATGCAGCGCCGCCGAGGCGGCGATCAGCGCGACCATGTCGGCGTCGTTTTCCTTGTCGGCCGAGAGCACGGTGGCGATGACTTGCGTCTCGCAGACGAAGCCTTCGGCAAACAGCGGCCGAATCGGTCGATCGATCAGACGCGAAATCAGGATTTCGCGGTCGGCTTGTCGCCCTTCGCGCTTGAAGAAGCCGCCGGGGATCTTCCCCGCCGCGAACGTCTTCTCCTGGTAATCACAGGTGAGCGGAAAGAAATCTATGCCTTCACGCGTACTGCGCGAGGCCACGGCGGTAGCGAGTACACAGGTTTCGCCGTATTGCACCAACGCAGCGCCATCGGCCTGCTTGGCCATGCGCCCGACCTCGATCGTCAGGGGCCGCCCTGCCAAGAGGGTTTCGACTTTCTTGAACATACATTTACCTCCCGGGCCGTTACGGCCCTGCTTTTGGGAGGGAAGACGATAGCGGGAGATGCGCGAGGGAGCCGGCGCTATTTCCGGATCCCCAGCCGATCAATGACGCTCTTGTAGCGCTCGTAGTCGCCGCGCTTCACATAGTCCAACAACCGGCGACGCTGGCCGACGAGTTTCAACAACCCGCGCCGCGAATGATGATCCTTGGTGTGGACTTTGAAGTGCTCGGTCAGGTAAGTAATTCGATCGCTGAGCAGCGCAATTTGCACCTCGGGAGAGCCCGTGTCAGTTCCATGGAGCCGATACTGCTGCACGATGTTCTGCCGTTGCTCCAGAGCTGTCCCCATCTTTCCTCCGAACCTTTTAGTTGACGGGGAGGCTTAACATACGCGCATATGCGGCGCAAGCTGGCACGGGCCGGCAGCCCCGCATCAATGATGACATTTGCCGCCTGGTGGTGTCGACTATAGGATCCGATCCCCATGAAGCGTGTCGCCGTGTTTGCCGCGTTGCAGTGGGAATGCCGCCCGGTCTTGCGCCAGCTTCGGGCCGTGCAGCGCCACGTAGTCGATGGATTTACGGTCTGGACTGGCACGGTCCCCGGCCGGCAGATTGATCTCATCAAAACGGGCATGGGCACCGAACGCGCCGCCGCGGCCGCCGCAGCGGTAGCCGGTCTCCACCTGCATGACCTCTTCCTGTCGACCGGCTGCGCCGGCGGTCTCGTGCCCAGTCTGGCCCCTGGGCACCTTACGATCCCCACGCGCGTCGTGGCATACGCCACCGGCGACGCCTATGAGACTGACCTCGCCACACGCACCCATCTCGCGACCGCCGCGGCGCGCGTCGGCCTCACCGCGAGCCTGGGGCCGCTGCTCTGCAGCCCCCACGCACTGGCCAGCGGCGCCGACAAACGTCTGGCCGGCGAGCAAACCGGAGCGCTAGCCGTCGAAATGGAGGGCGCCTCGATTGCCGCCTTCGCGCGGTCGGCCGGCATCCCGTTCGCCGCGGTGCGCGCCATTCTCGACACAGTCGACAGCGCTATCGATATCTCGCCTGCTCTCGTCGATCCCGTCAGCGGCAGACCGCGGCCGCTCGCCGTCGCCCGCTATCTGGCGACTCAGCGGCGCGCCTTGCCCACTCTCCTCGCTATGCAGCGCATGATGCATGCGGCGCAGACCAGCCTCGACACGTTCTTCCGCGCCCTGTTCCGCAACCCGTAGGTCACACTCCTCACTGCGTGCAGCACCCCTCTTGACATAGTCAAACATCTGTTTCAAACATACGTTCATGCAGCGGGGCAATGGCGGTGATACCCGGGCGCGGGTGCTGGCTGCGGCGGCCGAGCTGTTTGCCGCGCACGGCTTCCATGGCACGACGGCGCGCGACATCGCCGCGCGCGCGCGCGTCAATCTCGCCGCCGGCAACTACCATTTCGGATCGAAGCGCGACTTGTACCTCGAAGTACTGCGCGGCCAGTTCGCCGAGATCCGTGCCCTGCTCGCTCGCCGGGGTGCCAGCAAGCCGCCCGGTGAGGTGCAGCGGATGTCGCGCCGTGACATTGAAGACCTCCTGCAGACCCGCGCCCAGGCGATGCTCGACTTGCTGATCGGACCGCCACCCGGTCTACACGGAACGCTGATGCAGCGCGAGATGACCGATCCCAGCGAAGCGCTGCCCGTCATCGTCGACGAGTTCATCGTGCCGATGATGGAGGAGATGAAGACGATCCTCGCTCAGCTTGCTCCCAAGCTCGCGGCCTCGACGATCGAGCGCTGCGTTCACAGCATCATGGGGCAGGCGCTCTTCTATCGCTTCGTGATGCCGGCGATGCTGCGGGTCCTCGATCGCCGCACCTATCCACGCGGGTTCGCCCGCACGATCGCCAAGCACATCACGCAGTTCTCGCTCGGCGGCATCGATCGCCTCACCGCACCGCAACGGAGGTTGCACCATGCCCGCTAGTCGGGTGCTTCGTTGCGTCGTGGCCTGCGGCGGCCTCGCGCTTGGCGGCTGCGCCACGATGGCGACGTTGACGCGTCCGGAGGGCGACGGCGGATGGAGCCCCACTCGGCGACAGCAGGAACTCGCACAACGCGCAGCCGTTGCCGGCGTTGTCTTCAACCCGACGCCCGTCGCCTCGGCGGAACCTACGCCGTCATCCCCCGCAGTGCTCAACCTCGCCGCCGCGCTCGCGCTGGCGGCTACGCACAACCGACGCATCGCGGAAGCCGACACCTTCGTGGCTTCCGCTGGCGAGCGCGTCGTCGACGTGCGCGGACGACTGCTGCCGAACACAACGGGACAGGGGCGGTACACCTGGTATACGGATTCGCTCACCACCAGCGCTGCCCTACCTCCGGGATTGCTGCTGGGAGCTCCACCTACCTTCAACATCAAAACGCGCGATGCCGACTTCGGCACCGTGAACGGCACGCTGAGTCTGCCCATCGATCTTTCCGGCGAGCTGCGTCACGCCCTCGCGGCGGCGCAGGCAGGCTATCGCGGCGAGCAGGCACGGGCCTGGGCAACGAATCTGGAGCAGCAGACGCTGGTGGTGCGGTCGTATTTCGACTTGCTCGAAGCGCTGCGCCTGCGCGAGGTCACCCAACAGACCCTCGCACTCTATCGCCAGCAGCTTGCCACGGCTCAGAGCCGTTTCGACAACGGACGGGTCACCAAGAATCAACTGCTGGTCGTGCAAGTCGCGCTGCGCAACGCCGAACAGCAGCTGCTCCAGCGTGATCTGGCGATCGAGCGCGCGCGCTGGACTCTCAATCAGGTCATCGGCGCCGCCATCGACACAGCTACCGACATAGAAGACGTGACCAGCAATCCAGAAGTACCCGGCGTCGACGATGCGCTACGGATGTCGCACACCAGCAATCCTGCACTGCGCTCGCTCCTCGAAGAGCAACAGCGTCTCGAAGAGACCGTGCGCTCACTCGAACGGAGCCGCTTACCACGCTTTGCCGGCGGCGGCGCGGTCGACTACTCCAGTTCAAACATCGTCGAACCGCAACGCGTCGGCTCGGGATTCACCGGCTTCACCTGGGATCTCGGCACCGATTGGCGTCGGGAGGCACAGATCGCCGACGCCAGAATAGCTGCCGAGCGGAATCGCATCGTCGTCGAGCGCACGCTGCGCGAAATCGAAACTGCCATCCGCTCCACCCAGCTCGCCGCACAGGAACGCCTTGCCGCGTTCACCACCGCCGCCACCGCCGTCGGTCAGGCCGAAGAGAATCTCCGCATTCGCCAGCAACAATTCGAGCTCGGCCGCGCGGACAGCGAAGATGTGCTGGAGGCCAAT
>JBGOUW010000404.1:0-4667 GCA_041477755.1 Binatia bacterium | reverse complement strand
TCGGCGGGGCTTCGTGGGGGGCGCCGCCGTAGCCGGTGACGAGACAGAGCTCGGCGTCCTTCACCTGGCGCTGGCCGCATTCGCCGCGGAGCTGTCGGACGCCTTCGCGGATGTGGCCGAAGCCGGAGAGATGACCTTCGGAGATCAAGCCTCCGGCGGTATTCGATGGCAGCGAACCGCTGAGCGCGAGATTGCCGGCGTTGATGAAGCCGCCGACTTCGTCGGGTTTGCAGAAGCCGTACGCAACCAAGTCGTGGATCACGCGCGGGGTGAAGGCGTCGTAGAACTGCGCGACGTCGATGTCCCGCGGCGTCACGCCGGCCATGGCGAACGCCAGCTCACCGGCCTTGCTGCCGCCCCAGTGCTCGCGATCGTAGCCGTGCGGATGAATGATCTCCGACGAGTGCGACTGGCCGGCACCGAGGATGCGCGCCGGGCGCTTCGTGAGATCGCGGGCGCGCTCGATCGAGGTCACGATGCAAGCGCCGCCGCCGTCGGTATTGGGGCAGCAGTCGAACAAACGCAACGGCTCCGCCACCCAGCGCGAGTTCATGTACGCGTCGAGCGTCATCGGTTTCTTCATCTGCGCGTCGGGATTGAGCAGCGCGTGTTCGCGCCAGGTGACCGCGATTTTCCCGTAGTGCTCGTCCTTGAAGCCGTGCTCGTGTTGCTGGCGCCGTTTGATGTGCGCCATCAGCGTAATCGCGCCGACATCGCCGTAGGGCACTTGGAATTCCGAACCGAACAACTGCATGGCGACGCCTTGCGGCCAGTTCTGCGTCGCGAAGCAGCACAGCACCGTGTGACAGTAGCCGGCATCGATCGCGGCGATCGCGGTTTGCACCGACCCGCACGCAGTCGCACCGCCCATGTCCATCGTCGCGGAGAACGTCGGCTCGATGCCGAGGTACGCTGCGACGCGCGCGGCCCAGCCGTGTTGCTCGCCCATGATCGCGGGCATCATAACCAACACGCCGTCGATCTCATCGCGTGGCAGGCCGGCGTCTTCGATGGCACGTTTGCTCGCTTCGAGGGTGAAACCCATCGTGCTGACGCCCTGGAGCTTGCCGAACCGCGAGGTGCCGACGCCGACGATGGCGCACGTGCCGCTGAGATTAGCCATAGGACTCCTTGCTAGCGCGGCCTCCTCCCTAACCCTCCTCCGCTCGCGGAGATGCTCGCAGAGGAGGGGACCGGAGTTTCAGTCCCCTCCTCCGTGAACACTTCCGTGAACGGAGGAGGGCTAGGGTGGAGGCTCTCTCCGGCTTCGAGCGCCGCCAGCACCTGCTCCCGCACCTCGCGCCGTTTCGCCTTCATCGCAAAATTCTGCGGGATGGCGTCGACGAACACGACGCGGCGCGGTGCCTTGTACGGCGCCATGTGTTCCTTGCCCCAGGCGATCAACGTGTCTTCGCTGACATCGCTGTTGGGCGCGCGCACCACCGCGGCCACGGGCATCTCGCCCTTCACGCCGTGCGGCACGCCCACCACGGCCACCTGCGCGACGCCGGGATGCTCGCTGAGCTTGCGCTCGACTTCAGCGGGAAAGACGGAGTAGCCGCCGACCTTGATCATGTCCTTCTCGCGCGCCTGCATGTAGAGCATGCGGCGGCGGCCTTGCCGCACGAGGTCGCCGGTGCGGAACCAGCCGTCGGTGAGCACCTTCGCGGTCTCTTCGGGATTGTTCCAGTAGCCCTGCATGATGCCGGGTGTCTTCACGACGAGTTCGCCGACTTCGCCATGCGAGACTTCACGGCCGTCGGCACCGACGATCTTGTACTGCACGCCGCGCATGATCTTGCCCGCGGCGCCGTCGCCCACCGGCGGACCCATCGCCGTGGCAAGCGCCCCCGCGGTCTCGGCGAGGCCGTAACCACGCGCGAAGCGCGGCAGCTTCGAGCGCCCGAGCCACTTCAATTTTCCGGGTTTGGCCGCGAGCCGGCGGAAGGTGTGGATCAACTCATCAGGAAACGCATCACCGCCACCGCCCCAGATTTCGATCGAGCTGAGGTCGTAGTCGCGCGCGCCGGCGTCGAGCAGCATGCGATACATCGCCGGGATGCCGGAGAACATCGTGACCTTGTATTCCTGAATCGTCTGCAACACGCGTTGCGGATCGAATCGACCCATGAGCAACATCGGCATGCCCATGGTCAGCTGCAGCAGCAGCGCCTGATGACCCGACGTGTGCGCCAGCGGCATCACCAGCAGACTGAGCGTGTCGCGCCGCCCCGGCAAGGCGGCGATCAGTTTGCCGTAGGTCCGCACCGCGAACATCAGCGCGCCATCGCTCAGCCGCGCGCCCTTGGGGAATCCGGTGGTGCCGGCGGTGTAGAAGATGATCGCGAGATCGTCGGGCGCGAGCGGTGGCGACGGGAAGGTATCCGACTCATCAGCAATCAGATCGCTCATGCGGGTCACGCCTGCCGGCACGGTCTGGCTCGTGACGAGGATCCAGTGCTCGACGGTCGGTAGCGCGGCCCGCTCGCGGATGACGTTCTCGAATACGCTGCGGTCGGTGATGAAGGTGCGAATACCGCAGTCCTCGACGAGATGGCGAATCTCGTCGAGCCGCAGCATGATGTTGAGCGGCACCGGCACGGCGCCGAGCTTCTGCGCGGCGAACTCGGCGAACGCCGCCTCGATGCGGTTGCCGGTCATGAGCGCAACGCGCTCACCCCTACGTACGCCGAGGTGATCGAGCCCGTGGGCGATGCGCGCCACGAAGCGTGCGAAGTCGCGGAACGTGACGCAGTCGCCGTGAAAGAACGGGTAGTCGAGCGGCTGATCGAGAAACAGCGCGGGCCGATCGCCGTACAGCTCGGCGAGCCGATCCGGCAACGTTGCCATGCTCAGCCGATCGGCCTCGCGCACGAGGATGCGCCACTTGTCGCGGAAGCGCGGGATCGGCCATTGCTTTGCGAGAAGGCGCGTATGGCCGATGGCAGATGGCGTATCGCCGGTCGGCATTGGGGTCTTCTCTCCGGCAATCAGCTATCAGCGATCGGCCATCAGCCAAGTCCGACGACTACCGTCCTTTCCAAACCGGCTCGCGTTTTTCTTGGAACGCGTGAATGCCTTCCATCGCATCTTCGGTTGAGAACACTTCGCCGGCGTAAGCCATCTCTTGCTCGAGGGCTTCCTTGAGCGGCAGCCCAAGCCCCTTGAGGGCAGACTCCTTCACCTTGCGCACGGCGTACGGCCCGTTCTTGCAGATCAGTTCGGCATAGCGGATTGCAGTCGGCATGAGGTCCTTGAGCGGCACGACCTCATTGACGATGCCATAGTGATACGCCTTCTGCGCGCTGATCGGTTCGGCGGTCAGCAAGATCTCCATCGCCCACGGGAACGGAATCTGGCGCGGCAGTTTGGTCGTCGAGCCCCCTCCGGGAAACAGACCGCGGCGTGGCTCACCGATGCCGAAGCTGGCATTCTCCGAGGCGATGCGGATGTCGGTGCCTTGCAGCATCTCCATGCCGCCGGCGATGCAGAAACCGTTGACCGCGGCGATGATGGGTTTGTAGATGTCGACATCGCGCAGCACCGCGACCAGTGAGGCGTTCACCGGAAACTCTTGCCCGAGCGTTTGGGTGCCGCCGGTGGCGGTGATCTCGCTGATGTTCTGCGTCACCATCGGGATGAACTCCTTCAGATCGCCGCCGGCGCAGAAGGCCTTGTCCCCGGCACCGGTGATGATGGCGACCCACAGCTCAGGGTCGTCGCGGAAATCGAGCCACGCTTTGGCGAGCAAGCCAAAGGCTTCGAAGTTGAGCGCATTGCGACGCTCGGGGCGATTGATGGTGATGAACGCGAGGCGTCCCTTCTTCTCGTAGATGATCGGCGGCATACGGCTCCTTCAGGTCGGCCGCGCGTGCGGCGCGGTCAAGCAACCACTTTAATCAAATGATTGAAAGCAGAAACGCATCCGGGAAGTCAAGGCGGTTGGTGCAAGTGCTGTGGCAAACAATGAAGCGAGCCGCACGAGCGAGCGGTCGCGGCTTGGATCGGATACCTGGAACGCGTTCCGGCGCATCCGTGGCCGGTGCTACCGGCCCGCAAAAATGCCCCGGACAGAATCACTGACCGTTGACACGGCCCGCAAAATGCCTTGACACGTTAACAGTTGTAAGTCTAAAAGCGCGCAACGCGTCGGTTTGGGGCCGGCAACAGAGCCGGGGGAGCTCGGTTGGCGAAAGGGGGAATCGCATGCGGAAAATCATCACAGTGTGTGGCGGACGGCGGTGGCTGTTGGCGGCGCTGGTTGCGCTCACGTTCGCCCAGCCGGCAGCGGCGCTGTACCTCGACGAAGATCAGAACGTCAGCCTGCGCACGCGCATCTACAGCCAGGCGAGCATCAGCACCAACGTCTTCCAAGGCGACAGCACGCCTGCATTCAGACAGGGTCAGTTGGTGCAGAACCGTTTCTTCTTCAATCCCGAACTCGAAGCCAAGCTGACGCCCTACACGACCTGGATGAAGGGTGCGGGCATGAGTGGCGTGGCACCCGACGATCTCTCGTTCCGGCTTGCCGCTTGGGGATTTTACGACGGTATCTATGACTACGGCACGTCGCAATATTCGAATACGGCTTCGGCGATCAACCGAGGCTACCCGACTATCAACCCTGACGTAGCCTCACGCCGCGCCTTCCAACTGGCTGGCCCCAG
>JBGOUW010000097.1:0-12107 GCA_041477755.1 Binatia bacterium | reverse complement strand
GATCGACTGGTCCAAGTAGCGGATTTCGGCGTCGTAGAGCGCGATGAGATGATTGCGATCGTTCGCACTGACGGGCGGTACGGCCTGCCCCTCCGGCGTCGTGAACAAGAAAGTATTGCGGATATCTCCGGTAAACTGGCTGCCGCTGTTGCGCGACAGCAATTCGAGGTTGTCTGCGAACGGAGGGAGATAGGGATCGTGAGGGTCGAAGTAATGCAGCCAGAGAAAGAAGGGATGACCGGGGTCGCGCGCCTTCAACCAACGACGAGCCTGAGCGGTGATACAGTCGGCCGGAGTCTTGGTCTTCCAGTGTTGTTGCGCAACCTCCGGATCGAGAATCCCGTTTCGGTAGAATCGGTCAAAGCCGGTCATCAACCCTCGCGCCGTCGGATCCAACTCAAGCAGTGCATTGTCGACGACCGCGGCGGTTTGATAGCCATAGCCGCGGAGGAATTCAGCCAGAGTCAGATCCTGTGGTGCGATATCGAGGCTCTGCCGATACTTCGACGTCATGATCTGCAGCAGCGACGGTATCGTATGCGGTGCCTGCGCAACGGCATTCTCGAAGACGGTGGCTTCGCGCCCAAACGCATCAATCGATGGCGACACCTGCGGCGAGTAGCCGTAGGCGCCAAGATGATCCGCGCGCAGAGTGTCAACGGTGATCAGGATGACATTCGGGGGTGAGCGGGTGCAGCCCGCAACGCCAGCAACGAAAACACACGCAACGGCAAACCTTGCGATCATCGCAGCACCTTGCAAGCTAACCCCAATCCGAAAAAGAATTTCACGCAGAGGCGCGGAGCCGCAGAGACGGACGCCTAGAAGCTCCCTCAATCCAATTCCCTTGAACCCCATTTCGGTGGAGATCAGAGCGTTCGATGAACCGTTCCTTTGCATGGATACTCGCTGCGCTCTCTTTGGCTCTGCGTGAGATTTCGCTTTCGGTTTGGAGCTAGGTCTCGCACTTGCACCATGCCAGGCCTCGGCCCCCGCAACGCGAAAACCAGGATTTGGAACGAGCTGTGATCGTGCCCGCTTGGCGATCGGCTCAGTCCGGTGACCGCAGAGGCGACACTCGCGGGTGATTGGCTCCATCCGTTCGGGCTGATCGGCTTGCGGGGTCCGCGGATTGCGCTTGAGAAACACGAACGCACGGTCTATACGCCCGGAGAATTATGGATGCAACGAAGGCTCCGGCGTCGCCACCGCGGGTGTTGGCGGGAGGGATCTTTTTCGCGGCGTTCGGGGTCCTCCTGCTCGAGGTTTCCCTCACCCGCATCTTCTCCTTCACCATCTGGTATCACTTCGCCTATCTGACGATCAGCGTCGCGCTGCTCGGTTTCGGGGCGGCGGGATCGCTTCTCGCCGCCTTTCCAAAATTGCTCGACGATCCGCCGAAGCTGTTGCGGCGCTCGTGCCTGGTCGCCGCCGGCGGCGTGGCGCTGGTCCTGCTGGTGGTGAGCTTGGTGCCGCTCGATCCGCTGTCGGTGCTGCGCGACCGCGCGCAGTTTCTCAATCTCCTGATCTACTACGCCGTCGTCACCATCCCGTTTCTCGCCTCCGGTCTAGCCATCGCCGGCGCGCTGACCGTGGCGCCCGAGCGCGTCACGCGCTTGTACTTCCTCGACCTGCTCGGCGGCGGCTTGGCCTGCTTTCTGGTCGCCCCGCTGATCTGGTGGCTCGCCACCCCCGTGACCGTGTCGTTGTCGGCGACCGCCTTCGCCATCGCTGCGATTCTCTTCACCCCCAAGCCATCGCTACGCGCCATCGCCACCGCCGTGGTCGCCGCGCTCGTCGCCGTCGCGGTGGGTGCCTCGGTCGACTTCACTCCCGGCAAGAACAAGTTCATCTCGATTCACATGTCCACCGGCGCCAAGCCGATCTTCAAGCGCTGGACGCCGATCAACCGCGTCGATGCGGTGGCGTGGCCAGACGAGAGCAAGCAAGACACCAACAAGGGCTATCGCGGCTGGGGCGCGTCGAAGCTGTACAAGGGACCGGGGCTCAACTTCCGCATGATCGGCTACGACGGCGACTCGTGCGCCAGCATGTACAAGTTCAGCGGCGACAAGCACGAGTTGGAATGGTTTCACCATCACGTCTTCAAGGCGCCCTACGTCCTGCGCGAACGCCCCGATGTGCTCATCATCGGCGTCGGCGGCGGCACCGACATCCTCAATGCCATCGCTAACGATGCCAAGAGCGTGGTCGGTGTCGAACTCAACCCCATCACCGTCGAGCTCGGCAAGGGCCGTTACGCCGACTACAACGGCGGCATCTTCAACCGCCCTGAAGTGACCATGGTGGCCGCCGAAGGGCGGCACTACCTGCGCTCGCACGAAGGCAAGTACGACATCGTCGAGATCAACAGCGTCGACACGCTGTCAGCGCTCTCGAGCGGCGCCTACGTGTTGTCGGAGAGCTACTTGTACACGTCCGACGCGGTGTCGGACTACCTCGCCCACCTCAAGCCCAACGGGGTGTTTGCGATGGCGGTGGGCGACTTCGACACGCCGACGTGGCGGCCACGGCACACGCTGCGGCTGGCTTCCAACGTGCGGCGCGCGCTGCTGCAAGCGGGAGTCAAGGAGCCGCAGCGCAACGTGGTGGTGGTCGCCAGCCACGAAGGCCTGGCAATGGCGCACACCCTGGTCAAGAACGAGCCGTTCACCGCGGAAGACATGGCCCGCCTCGATGCGTATGTCAGCGCCGAGGATTTCGTCTACTGGCAGCGGCCCGACCGGCGCATCGAGCACGACGTGGCGACCATCTTCTGGGGCACCGATGCCGAACGCGAAGCGTTCTATGCCAAGGAGGACCTGAATTTCCGCGCCACCACCGACGAGAGTCCGTTCTTCTTCAACTTCTACAAATGGAGCAGCTTGCTGAAGCGCTCCGGCGAGCTGGACTCGGCGCGCACATTCGCCACCGGCCAGATCGTGCTGGTGATCATGCTGGTGCAATCGATTGTCTTCGCGCTGTTGCTGATCCTGGCGCCGTTGCTGCGCCTGCGCGGCAGCCTGGAGCGCATGCCACGCCGCAGCGGCTACGTGCTCTACTTCGCCTCGCTCGGTCTCGGCTTCATCTTTCTGGAGATCAGTTTCATTCAGCGCTTCGTGCTCTATCTCGGCTACCCGACCTACGCGCTCTCGGTCGTGCTGTTTTCGCTGCTCAGCTTCACCGGCATCGGCAGCTTCCTGTCGGGCCGCATCACGGTGCCGTACGAGCGAGTGCTGCCGCGGCTCTACGGGGCACTGGCGGCGATTGCGATCGGCTATCTCGTCGGTCTGACTCCCGTGTTCAACTCGACCCTTGGCGTCAGCCTGCCCGGGCGCATCGCCATCGCGATCGCCTTATTGGCGCCGCTCGGCATCACGCTCGGCATGTTCTTCCCGATTGGCATTACCTTGGTGGCCGATGTGAGCCGGCAGTTCGTGCCGTGGGCGTGGGGGATCAACGGCTGCGCCACGGTAGTGGGTACCATCCTCGCGGTGATCGTCGCCATCACGTGGGATTTCCGCGGCGTGACCCTGCTGGCGCTGGCGATCTACGCCGCGGGAGTCGGCGGCATGCTGTGGGCGCGGCGGGCGCGGCCGGTATGATCGCCAGCGCGGTTTGAAGCCGCACCAGCGATCACCGCTCTATGAGCACACCGCCCCAGTCATCCCCACCCCGTCAGCTCAGCCCCGGCGCCAAGTTTCTCGCGAGCCTGGCGCCGACGATCGCGCTGCTAATTGTCGCCGAGGTGGTGGTGCGCCTCACCGGCGCAGCGACGACTTGTCCAACCTACACAGAGAGCCAACTGTGGACTTGCGATCCGCTGCTCTACTTCACCGCCAGGCCGGAACTCGTCATCCGCGGTCAAGCGCTGAATCACGCCGGGTTCCGCAGCCGCGAGTTCGCGCCCAAGCCGCCCGGCATCTTTCGCGTGCTTGCCATCGGGGATTCCTGCACCTTCGGTATGACCGCGCCCGACAACTATCTGTTCGTGAAAGATCCGTATCCGCAGCGGCTCGAGCAGCTCATCGCCGAGCGCGCCGGAGCCGACAAGGTCGAAGTGCTCAACGGCGGCCAGCCCGGCTACAACAGCTATCAAGGGTTACTGCTGTTGCGGACGAAGTTGCGCAACCTCCACCCCGATCTCATCACCGTCCGCTTTGGCTGGAACGATCATCTGATGTCGCCCCAAAACCAAGTTGGTAACGCCTTCCGTGAGCTGCGCAACCCGTTCGTTCGCGGCGTGCAGGACTTGCTGCTGCACACCGCCCTCTATCCGTATGCCAAACGTCTCGGCATGGAAGCTCAGCTCTGGATGCAGCCAGCCGCGCCGCCCGGAGCCCCGGCGTTCAAACCCCTGCCCCGCGAGTGGGACCCGAACGTCACGATTCAGGACTACGAGTACAACCTGCGTCGCATCGTCGAACTCGGCCGTCAGCAGGGCGCACAGGTGTGGTTGCTCACCTCTCCGTCCGCCTTCCTCACCCCCGGCCATCTCCTTCGCTATGAGCAATTGCCGCAAGACGCGCTGCCGCGCCGGCTGCTGACCATGGACCGCTTGCCGTCGTTCAGGCGGATGATGGAAATTCACGATGCCTACAACGCGGCGGTACGCGCCGTGGGTGCCGAACTGAACATTCCGGTCATCGACATGGCGCAACTCTATCGCGACCACGCCGACCAGCCTCTCTTCTCGATGCAGGACATCCTGCACCCAACTCAAACCGGTTACGACCTCGAAGCCGAGGCGCTCTACGACCGCCTCTTCGCCCAAGGGATCATCAAGCCGCGGCAGTGATCAACTTCTTCTGGCGCCCAAGAGAGATTCTTCGCCTGCGGCCCAGAATGACATCCTAGAATAGTGGGGGCAGCCGTCCCTGGCTGCCCGCTCGCATCCGCATTTGCGTCAGCTTCGATGAGGCGCCCGACGCCAAACCCAACTACCAAGACTCTGTGAGCCGCGGCGAGCGGACCGCCGTAGGCGTGATGACTGGCTTGGCTGAACGCGAAGGACTCACGGCGGCACGCGTTCGGGTCGCTGCGGTGATCGCAGGCGAAACGGTGGCGGGAGTCGTCGTTGTTCGCCGCGTCGTGCGCGGCGACGATGTCTCGTCTGCGGCAGCGCTCGCAGTTGCAGCGGCCGCCGTCGTGGCGTCCGCGGTGGCGCTCGGGGTTACGCTTTCGCCCTCAGCGCCCGGCGATGGTGTGATCTTCACACTGCGGCCGGGAGAACTGGCCACGCCACCGCGCGGCGTCGGCGGCTCGGCCGGAAGCGTCGCGGTTGGCGGCACCACCCATTGGTCCGGTCCCACGCGCGGCACAACCGGGACGACGGGCGTTGCGGCGACGAGGCCGGCACGCGGCACGGTTCGTCCGCTAGCGGGCGGTGGTTGCTGCGACGGTCCCACGATCAGCTCGAACACGAGCACGCCGTCGAAGAGGCCGTCAGGCTTGAAGTCGCGCACGCCGACGCGATCGATATCGGTCAAGTCGGTCGGCCGCCACTGCGACGTCTCACCGGAAGACGACATGTAGAACGCGGCGCCCAACTGTACCCGCGCATTGCTGTCGTCGAAGAACAGCGCGCCGCTGTTGTCGAGCTCGCGGAGGTAGAGCGAGAAGGTGCTCGGCGACGTGTTGACCCGCGCCTGCGTCAGCCCCTTTGCGCCCGAGACGACTGCGCTGATGCCAGGGGTCAGGTTGTCGCCGTTGAAGTACAGGTTGAGCACCATGCTGGGCGGAAACTCATCTAGCCTCTGGTACTGCCATACCAAGTGCATCACGTAGTTGCCGACGATGAACGGGGCTGTGTCGATCTCGCCGTTGACGTTGTTGCCCAGCGCGAAATTGCGCACGGCCTGCGGCTTCCACCCGATGAAGCCGAGCGGGCGCCCGTCCCGACTCGACGCCGTGTGCCAGAACGGACCGACGCTGCCATCCAGCCGCAAGCCGTAGAGCAACGCCCCGGTCAGCTCGACGGCGGGTGCGGATCGCGCGCCCGCGAGCGCGAGGCCGACGATCAATGCGAAGATCACACGTGCGTGCCTGGTCATCTGGTCATCATTGCCGGTTCCGGTATTGAACATGGGAGGCTCGCCGCTGCAAGCGCAGCCGTCCCGACCATGGCGATCGTCAGAAACAGTCGCGCGCGCAACTCCAGAGCCCGTTACCGCCGCAGCGAGCAGCGTCGGTGCGCGACGACGGCATGGACCTTTGACACGATGCACCCGCTGTGAAAAGTCACCGAACGATGGTCGTACGGATGGGGTCAACGATGGGCAAGCGCCGCGGCGGGCTGCCCGCCGTCGAGGTCGCGCATGGCGAGTCCATTGTCGATTGTGGAGAGGAAGTTTGGAATTGGTCCTCGCCTGCGGGGCAGGTTCGGCTATCCAGGCGTGTCGCGTTGTTCGTTCAAAGTCTGGGCCTCGCCGGCGCGGCGAAGAGGGTTCTCGAACTCGGATGTGGCACCGGGTTGTACACGCAGCAGCTCGCTCCATCGTGCGGTGAGCTCGTCGCCGTCGACATCAGCGAGGCGCTTCTGAACCAAGCCAGAGCCAAGGTTCCGGCGAAACACGTCACCTTCGTGCGCCAGAACCTCGAAGAAATCTGTCCTGAGGAGATTGGGCGGGGATTCCAGGCCGTCTTTGGTTGCTCGGTCCTGCATCATTTGGATCTGGACCAAACACTCCCCCAACTCAAAGGCATACTGACACCCGGAGCTGAGCTGGCGTTTTCCGAGCCCAATCTCCTGAATCCGCAGGTGCGTCTCATGTTTTCCAGGTTCGAGTGGGCCAGGCGCAAGTGGGCCGTATCGGATACGGAAATGGCCTTCTATCCGTGGGAGCTGCGATCGATCTTTACGCGGCACGGGTTTGAAGTGGTGGAGCTGTTTCCGTTCGACTTCATGCACCCGGCGATTCCTTCCAACGCCATCGGGATCGCGCGTCGGATCGAGCGCATGCTCGAAAACATCGCGCTCGTGCGCCACCTCGGCGGTTCGTACTTCATCCACGCTTGCTATCCGGGGCCCCGATCCTTCGCGTGACTATGTTCCGGCGAGCGTGCCGTGCCCCGGCCATGTCCACGAGGGGCGGCAACCGCTAGCGCGGTGAGGTTCAAATCGGGAAACGGACCGATGCGGCGCAGCCGTCCCCATCAACAAGCTGTGGATGCGCGCCAACAGGGTGATTGCTGCTGGCGACTTTCTTCCTCGTCCCTGACGAGGTCACCCATCGCTTGGAATCGTGCGCTCTACGACGAGAAGGCACCTCAGTGCGGTCAGCGATGGGACACGAGACACCACACCATCGACGGCTTCAACGACACTCACCAACGCTTCGGGCAGCAGATTCTGAGGTTGGAATCCGCCACTCAATAGCCACGGAAGGGCGGCGAACGGTTCGCGGCGCGTCACCCGTAGGGGTACATCCATCTCGGTCAAATGGCCATTGGGTCGAAAGTAGAGATACGGCAACGCCGCATTTCCTTGCATCGGGTCTTTGTCGTTGTGAGTCCACGGCCGCGAGGGATTCACACGCAGATTGCAGTCCTCGTGATGCACGTACCGCCAAAAGAGACGACCAGCCAATCCTATCCACGGTTCTACCATGACCAACCGGCCGCCGGGTCGTAGCGTGCGTGCCACCTCGCGCAGGAACTGCTCCGGCTGCGGCAGATGGTGGAATACGTCCAGCGCAACGATATTGCCGACCTCTCCGTCGGCGAATGGCAGAGCGGCCGCATCGACCACCTGGTCGGCAAACCGGTTCTGCACCACGTCGGTCGCCAGCACGTCGGGATATAGCTCCTTGAAGAAGCCAGGCCCGCATCCGATCTCCACGATCAATCCATCGGATGCGCAAGCCTCGCGGAGGCGTCGAAACAACTTGCGGTAGACGGCGCGCAAGCCGGCTTTCCGAGCCCATTGCTGCCGGTGCTCGGTGATCCAGTCGGGAAGCGGGGCGTTCACTGTGCCAGTTGGATCGATGCGGTCACGCCATCTTGAGCTTGCGCAGCGCGATCCAGCACATCTGGAGCATGATGAGCCCATTGCGGAAGCGCTTGGTCATCTTGGTGACACCCGCCGCTCGCTCCACGTAGTGGATGGGCAACTCGACGATCTTCAGGTTGCTTTTGGCTGCGCCGAAGATCCAGTCATAGTCACCCCAACGATCGACGTCTCCGAAGTATTGGCGTGCTGAGAGAATCTTCGCGTAGTTATGGCGCATGACGACCTTCGTTCCGCAAAGGGTGTCCTTGATTCGCTGCTCCAGCAGGAAGCTGAACATGACCGCGAAGAACTTGTTGCCGATGATGTTCGCGGTTCGCATGGCATCGCCCGAGAGTGGGTAGACCATGCGGCTGCCGTTAATGAACTCGCCCTTGTTGGAAGTGATGGCCTCGAAGAATGCCGGCAGGTCTTCCGGCATCACGGTCATGTCGGCATCCAGGATCATAAGCACGTCACCCGTGGCTTGCTCGAGACCTGCACGGACGGCACCGCCCTTCCCCAGGCCCGGCCCGGAAGCGAGCTTGATCGGCTGATCGGGATGAGCGGCGATGACGTCTCGCACGCGCTCCGCCGTCGCGTCCGTGCTCTTATCGTCGACGAAGATGATCTCGGTGAATGCACCCATGTGCGGAATACGCGGCGGAATGGCCGGAACGTTGTCCTCCTCGTTCTTGCACGGCACTACCACGCTGCACGAGTATTTCTCGGGAGGCTTCGGGAGCGGCATCTCGGGTCTCGCCACCAAGAAGTGGATGAACCCGAGTCGGTGCAGCAGGGGGAGACGACCGATGACGTTGTTCAGGACCTCGGCGATGCCCGGGATGTACTTCGGGCATGGCATCCGCGCCCCGATCCTGACGACCTCGAAACCCGCTAGGTGCAGGAACCCCCGTAGGTCCTCGAACGACAGCCAGTTCTGTGTAGGGTTGTTGAGCTTGAGGCCCAAGGCGACAGCGGGTGCAGCGAGCGGCTCCCACAGGTGGTTGTAATAAACGATCACCAGTCGCGTGTCAGGCCGTACCACTGGCCGCAAGCGTTTGAACGCGGCGAGCACGTCGGCCAGCTCACCCGCCACGTTGATCATGGTGACGAAGTCGAAGCCGCCGTTGCCATCACGTACCTCGTGCCCTGGGAGCGATAGCTCCTCCGCCGCCTGGTGGTAGAACTCCAAGCCCGGGTGCTTACTCTGCGCCAACCTCAACATGCCTTCGCTCAGATCGACGCCCACACCGAGCGACGGCCGCAGACCCGCGAGCTGGTCGCCGTTGCCGCAACCGATATCGAGGACGCGCTGCCCGGGCGGGACGATGACCTGCAACAGCTGGAGCAACGTGTCGTAGTAGTAGCGGCTACGCGCGATCCACTGCTCGCGCCCGGCGCCGAGCTGGTCGTAGAAGGCCTGCACCCGGCTCTTCTTACCCCGCATGAGCTCGAGGTGCGGCGTCAGGTCACGCGGGCCTTCCTCGGGAGCGGCAATCGGAGGAGACGATGCCGAATTCATGCGCGAACGAGCTCTTCCAGGATTTGGTCGAGACTGCGGGTGATCCTCCACTGCGGGTAGTGTGATCGCAGTTTGGTCAGGTCGGAGATGTAACAGATGTGATCGCCCTTGCGATTTTGGTCCACGTATTGGGTCTGAAGTTTCCTTCCGGCGAGCGCGTCCACTTTGGCGACACACTCCATCAAGCTCGCGGCATTCTCGCGCCCACCGCCGAGGTTGTAGACCTCCCCCGGTCGCGGGTTTTGGGCGAACGCCCACAGCGCCTGAATGACGTCGTAGCTGTGGATCTGATCCCGGACTTGCTTGCCCTTGTAGCCGTAGATCGTGTAGGTCTCGCCCGCCTTCGCCACCTTCACCAGGTAGTTCAAGAATCCGTGTAGCTCGACGCCCGAGTGGCTTGGGCCGGTCAGACAGCCGCCACGAAATACGCCGGTGCGGATACCGAAGTAGCGCCCGTACTCTTGGGTCATGACGTCGGCTGCCACCTTGCTGGCCCCGAAGACGCTGTGGAGGTTCTGATCGATCGAAAGTGTCTCCTTGATACCGTCGTAGTCGGCTGGGTCAGCGTAGTCGTAGCGCGTTTCCAGCTCGGCCAGTGGCAGATGGTTGGGGGCGTCACCGTAGACCTTGTTGGTGCTCATGAAGAGGAACACCGCCTCGGGGGCATACTGCCGAGTAGCCTCCAACAGGTTGATCGTGCCCACGGCATTGACGTCGAAGTCGTCAAGCGGCCGGGTGGCTGCGAGGTCGTGGCTCGGCTGCGAGGCGCAGTGGAGGATGAGGTCCGGGCGATGCTCCTGCCAGAGTGTGAACATGGCGCCGCGGTCACGGATGTCGGCCGCAACATGCTGAAATTTTCGTGTCTGCGCTTGCAGCCGTTGCAACATCCACGTGGTGTCGCCCTTTTCCCCAAAGAAATCTCGGCGCATGTTGTTGTCGATTCCTACGACGGTGTGGTCTTCGCTGTCGAACCACAACACGGCTTCCGAACCGATCAGGCCACTCGATCCGGTCACGATAACTTTCATTTGGACCGATCCGCTGCTACGCAAATCATGTGGCTGCGATCCTACTGGCAAGCCCCGGATACTGTCAATGAAATCTGCTGTTACCGGGCGTGCGCCGGGGTTCAGTTGGGCCCTGGTTTGCTGCGTTGACAACCCCGTTGGCAGCGAGCGACCCCAGCCCGTCCACACACCGGGGAGTTGACGTCTGCGACCGCGATGTTCGTTTCCATCAGCGGCCCAGATCTGCCAATGACACGGGGGCGAGGAACTTGGACTTCACAAGCATGCGTCATCGTCGGCTCGCGTTTGATTGCGAACGAAGGTTTGCACCGAGTTGGTGTCGAAGCGTCGCTCGCGAATGTCACCCGCGTGACGTTGGCGTCCGTCACGCTAGTGTTGTGTCTCACAAATGTCTGCGACATGGCCCCGAGTCAGCGGCCGCCATGTTGTCTCCCACCAGATTTCCCGTTCCCTGTAGGGGCGACGCATGCGTCGCCCGCGAATTGACGTGTCCACTGCGGAGAAGACGGAGGGCGATGCATGCATCGCCCCTACGCCTCAGAGAAGACCGCATGTTACTGACATTTGCGAGACACGCCAGGACACCGCTGATCTGGTCATGATGCTTTCGAACGCGATTGAGATCGCCCGGCGGGCCGCCCGCCGTTGGATCGGTGCCCCCGTCGCGCGCTTGGAGCGGTTCGGAGTCAGACATGATTTGCCGCCGGCTCCAAGCGCTACAACGCCGCTCACCGGAAGTGAGAGCTTGAAGCGCCAGTCGCTCGCCTTGCTGGTGGTGAGCGCGATCGGACTCGCCTGTTTGGCGGTCGGCTATCAAAATTCCCCTCCGCGCCCGCTCGCCTACTGCGGCATGAACGACACCGTGCGTTACTACGAGCCGATGAGCACCTATGTGCGGGAGGTGATTGCACAGGGAGAGTTGCCGTTATGGAACCCTTACCAGGCCTGCGGAACCCCGTTGTTCGCGATGATGCAAGCCAGCCCTCTCTACCCTGGCAACTGGCCAGCGATGCTGGGATCAGCCCCGGGGTTCAAGTTGGGCGCAGCCCTCCACATTACGCTTTCCTTCGTCGGTATGGTGGTCTGGCTGCGCTCACTGGGAGTCCAACTTGCTGGCGCTACGGCAGGCGCGATCATTTTTGCCGCCAGTCCCACCCTGCTCCATTGGGTGTGCAATCAGAACTTTCACCAGGCGCTCTCATGGTGGCCTTTGCTGTTTTGGTCGGTGAATCGAGTGCTCTCGAACCCACGTCCGCGCTCGGCTGCGGTGTTGAGCCTCGTCGGCGCCGCCACCATTCTTACCGGGAGCCCGCAGTTCGTTGTGTACGGCGGGTACGGCCTCCTGGCATACGCAGGGTTCCGGCTTTCGACGCAAATCAAGAATCGCCACGGAAATCTGTTTCGGGTCGTGTTCTATCTCGTCGCCGGGGGAACCTGTGCAGTGGCGCTCGCTGCCGCTCAACTGCTGCCGACCATGGAGGTGTCCGGCCTGAGCCAACGCTCGCCTGAGGGCATCACTGCGTCCCAGATCCTCCACTACGCTCCGCTCGGGGTAGCAGGTGCCGCT
>JBGOUW010000334.1:0-5712 GCA_041477755.1 Binatia bacterium | reverse complement strand
TCGACCGCCTTGGCCGCGTTGGTTTTGCGCGCGTCGGCGTCGGCTCCCACCGCCGGGCGCTGCACCATCGAGCTCGTGACCACCATGGCCACTATGCCCCACATTGACGATCGCGCCATCACGCGCATCACGGACTCTATAGCGGCGGCAGCTTCACGAAGCGCGCCGCTTCTTGCGCGGCTTCGCACCACGGCTCGTATCCGGAGCGCCTTTGTCGGGCGGTGGCCTTCCCTGGATCGCCGCGATGGCTGCGGACGCCAAGCTCTGCGTTGCCCAGTCGTTGTCGTCCGCCAACTTGATGAGGATCGGAACCGCATCGGCGGCTGCCGGTCCAATTTTACCGAGCGCGGCAATGGACTCGGTGCGAACGAGCTTCTCGTCGTCCTTCAAGGCATCGATGAGCGCGGGCACGGCACTCTTCGCTGGCGGGCCAATTTTAGCAATCGCCGAGGCAGCGGCCACTCGTGTCTTCGCATCCGGGCTCTTCAACGCCTCGATCCAGTAGCTGACCGGCTTGCCATCGAAGCTCGCCTCCACAGCGGGGGAGGGTGGTGGCGGTGGCTTGCGCGCCGCGCAGGCGCTGAGGACCGGTGCCGCCAGCAACACGGCCAGCCACCACGAGGCGCTCGCTCTTCGCATCGGCTTCATCGCTTGGGCGACGCAGACTTTCGCTGACTCTTGTCCACCTTGTCAACCGCAGAGGCTGCGAAAAAAGAGGGGCGCCGCTGGTGGCGGCGCCCCTCCCTTACCTGAGACGTAGTCGGCGGAAAATCAGCCGCCACTTTCGACTTTGAACAGAACCTGCGACTGCAATGCCGCCTCGAGGTTTGCCCGATCGGTGGCATTCAAAGCCCTGAACGAAGCGACGGAAGCCGACGCCTCGCCAACGTCCGTGCAGATCACGCCCGGTCGTCCAGGCAGCGTGGCGTTCAGTGTGCACGTATGCTCGAGGACCGCCTCGGCAAACGTCGTCGCCCGCCCGTCGTGTAAGTACGGCGCGGTGGAGCCGGCACCCCACAGGGCCTCGGTCAGCCAGGTGCCGGCGGCAATGGTGGTGCCACCCGTCGGACTGCCGTCGGTAATCGGCTCCGCCAGGTTGGTTCCCATGTTGTGACGGCGCACATCGCCGCGCAGCTTCACCAGGGTCTTGCCAAAACCCGGTAGAAAGATGTTGTTCTGCTTCTCGAAGTTGCCGAGGTCGGCGACTTTGAAGGGGATGCCCAGGATTTTTTGGAAAATCTGGTTGTCCGGGATATCCTTAGTGATATCGAACTGGATCTTACCGGGAGTGAGCACCGGCTGCCCCGCCGGGAACGTACCGTTGTCGCGATGGAACTGACTCAGGCTCGGCTCGCTGAACGTCGGATCACCGACCAGCAGCGCGAACTTGTGGCAGTTGGTGCAGCCGATGTTGTTGAACACGGTGTTGCCGTTGTTGATCGCGTCTTTCTGCCCCTGACTGAGTGCCGGACTAATGAAGCCCGCGTTGTCGAGGTCGAGGACACTCACCGGCCGCGGCTGTCCACCCAGGTAGACCCCAAAGGCCGTCTGGTCGGGGATCGTGAGCTCGTTGGCGACGCCGTCGCCGTCACCGTCGACATTGTCACCGGTGATCTCGACGGACTGCATGCCCAGCTCGTTGTGCGACGCGCCGCGCGCGAAATCGCGGCCGAACGCCACCACGCCCTTCCACTGGAAGGGCCGGACGACGAGGTCCGCACTCACGCCCGTCACGCTGGCAGTGTTGAGTGTGTAGCGGTTTGCGTTGTTCGGACAAAGGTTCCCACCGCTCGATACCCTGGTTGCGCTGATAGTGCCGAAAGTGAGGTTTTCCAGATTGTTGTCCAGTTTGCGAATGCGGTTCTCGCTGGTGAGGTTTCGCGTCACAGTGGTCCCCACCGCGGAGGTACACGCGGTGGTGATGGCGCCGTTTTGGTCGGCCATGAGGTCGGCGGTGATTTCCTCGGCAGCCCGCTGCACTCCGCCCATTCCGAAGAGGTGCGGCGTGTTGCGCTCGATGAACTTGTTGAGCAACGTGCTCAGCGTCGGGTCGCGCACCGCGTCGTTCTCCGACCGACCGCTGCCATCATCGCCGGAGACGTCGGTGATTGGCGTGCCGTCAGCGTGGGAGAAGCGAGCATCGTCGCCGCTGAACAGTTTCACATCGTCGCCTCTGAGGGCCTGCTCGTGGCAGCCATTGCAAGCATCCGAGTTGGGACCGGTGACCCGTCCCGGCGTGTGCTTGTTCCACTGCAAGGTGCCGTTGAGGTCGGCCCGTGGCGCACGCGTAAACCGCTTGCCATCGCCGACGTTGGCACCGACGCCGTCGAGTGCGTTGAAGTTAGTCTGGAACAGTCCGTCGCCCGCCTCGAAGGCATCGTCGAACACGGTCGTGTCCGGCGCATGCACCGCAGCCGGCGCGGAGCTCTCCGCGACCTCATTCAAATCCGTCGTGCTGTTGAGAATCGCCTGAGCAGTCAGGCCACTGCCAAGAACGAATGCTGCCGCCAACCCGAGACGGGCCGGCACTTGCCAGGATCGAATGCTTCTCATTGAGATACCCCCCTTTTTCCTTGCTGCGTCCTCTGTATGTCCGCCCCCGCCCGAACACCGCGTGAGCAGGTCACGGCGGGCGGGCGCGCGCGCGATAATGCCGCACGGCTGCCAATGTCACGGCTTCCCTCCTTGCGTAGCGGTGGCGATACCCGTATCCGACTCGAAATGGTCAGCCCGCAGAATCGTGCGGATGACTCGGCCCAAGTCGCGGTGTGCACTCTTGTCGGCGTAATAGGTCGCGCCGGCTTGGCGCACTTGCCGTTCGAGATCGATGCTATGGCGCGCGGCGAGATAGATGATCGCCGCCTCACGTTCGTCCGCCTTCAGCGCGCCGACCAGACGCACGGCGTCGGCGTGTGTTTCATCGTCGATTATCACCACCCGATCTCCCCTGTGCAGGTGCCATGTGCGTGCTTGCTGCGCATCAACGAAGACCGTTCGCACCTCCGGCTTGTCCGCGACCATCGCCGCCATCTCGTTGCGCAGACGGATATCATCGGACAGCACGACCACATGGCGCTCCGCCATCTCGCTCCCCCCGAACAACCCCACACGCACTCCGGTTTGGTCTCTAGAGAGGCAAGATCAGTACCGGTGCAGGTCGCGTCCCGCCACAGTTGATTTCTGGGGTAGGCGGGGTGGCGGTGGTGCGGACGGCTACACGGCGAGGACCAGAGTTGCGACCGGCGATGTATCCGTTCGCGACAGTCGCTGACGACGAACTGTAGGCAGTAGCGGGCGAAACGCGACTAGTTGGAGGCCGAGATCAGGCTGTTGACGGCAACAGCGAGGCTGTAACGCGCGATCTTGGCGTAGAGCTTCTTGCGGGAGATGCCCAACCGTTGCGCGGCTCGCAGTTTGTTGCCGCCGGTCGACATCAAGGTGCGCTCGATCAACGTGCGCTCACTCTCGGCAAAGGTCGGCAGCTGCGACGGCGGCGGCGATTCGCACACGGCACAGCCAGGCGTGAGTGCGAGATCGTCCACGTCGATGTGCAGCGCGCGGCACATGGTGAAGGCGTTTTCGACGACATTGAAGAGTTCCCGCACGTTACCGAGCCACGGCTGGCTGAGCAACATCGCCATCGCCTTCGAGGTCACGCCGCGGATGCCTTCCACCGCCTCACCGTAGCGTTGATTGAGGAGGCTCAGGTAGTACTCGACGAGCGCAGCAATGTCTTCGCGCCGGTGCCGCAGCGGCGGCAGCACGACGGTGCTGACGGAGAGGCGGTAGTAGAGGTCGGGGCGCAGGAGCCGCGAGCTAAGCGCGACCTCGGGGTCGCGGTTGCTCGAGGCGATGATCCGCACATCGACCGATTCCTCGCTGACCGATCCCACGGGTCGCACCGTGCGTTCCTGCAAAACTCGCAGCAGCTTCGCTTGCAAGTCAGGTCCCATCTCGGTGATTTCGTCGAGCAGCAACGTGCCGCCGGTGGTGGCTCGGAAGAGACCGAGACCCTCGTCGTTCGCCCCGCTGAAGGCTCCGCGCTTGTACCCAAAGAGTTCACTTTCAATGAGATCGCGCGGCAACGCCGCACAATTGAGCGCGAGGAATGGCCCTTCGCGCCGCGGTCCGCACTGGTGGATCGCCCGGGCGACCAACTCCTTGCCCGTGCCGGTTTCGCCCAGCACTAAGACCGGCGCGTCACTCAGCGCGATCCGTTTGATCTGCTCGAACACGCGCAGCATGGCCGGTGAGCGTCCGACGATGCCGTGAAAGAAGGTAGAAGACGCCATCGTGGCGCGCCGGGAATCCCTCTCAACACCACTCTGCGTTTCGCGCAGCGACTCGGCACGATTGGTCCACGCGTAGTAATTGTCCGCCGCCGCGGCGAGGAACGCGCACGCGAGCCTGTCGAGCAGCGGCAGGGCCTGACTCATCTCCGCGGGAGTGTCCACCAAGGCCTTGGCCGCCGCTTGCTTCAAGAAATTGAGATGGGCAACGATGGCCGCGAACGAGACTCCCGCTCGCGCCAATTCCTCGCCCAACTCCCCGGCCAGCAACGCGAACCCGTCGGCATCGCCGCGCGCCAGCGACTCCACCGCACTGCGCAAGCTGGGCACGTAGGTGTCGCGGAACAGCTGTTCCGACACCGCTCTGTGCGCACCCATGTTAGTGGCGGACAGGGCGTGCCACTCGTCCAGCATGATATCCTTGCGCGCCCTGATCGATTCAATCAGCCGGCTGATGTCGCCCGCGCCGTCTGGCGGGAACAGTTCGAAATACGGATATCTCGTGGTGGACTCGCGCACTGGCAGACTCCCACTCGCACTGGCACCAAAATCAACTACCTCGACTGCGCACGCTCGCTCCCTACTGGGCCATTCCGGAAAATCAAACTAACTCTCTCAACACGAGACCGCACGCCATCCCTACCCTTCCAGGTCGGCAGCCAGATCCACGTTCAAGTCCGAACAGATTTGAGGGTCGGGAACGTACCAATACCCCAGCGCTGGTGTCAATCAGAAAACAACGAGCCTGGTACGGCACTGTCTCAGGGACCGGGGCGCGCCCCGACCCTTCGGTCTTCCCCAGTGGCGCTTGGCAAGGGTCCGAGCCACTGT
Source organism: Binatia bacterium (assembly GCA_041477755.1). GTDB lineage: Bacteria > Desulfobacterota > Binatia > HRBIN30 > JACQVA1 > JACOST01. Next base: position 592 of record JBGOUW010000334.1, on the reverse strand, counting down.
CGACGCAACCCGTGCCCTCGGGAGCTGGTGGTCCACGAAGCTACCCACCTCGAAGACCTATAACGTGCCGGAAGCGACCGCGACGGTCTGTCTCCGCCCACGCCGGCAAACGATGCGGATCTCACTCCGCTCAACTAGTGCGCCAGCAAACTACAGCCCCATCAACTCGGTGACACCGTGATCGCGGCCGGCGGTGTAGCCGCCGTCGACCGCGATGGCTTGGCCGGAAACGAAGGAGGCGTCAGACGACAGCAGGAAGCTGGCGACCGTGGCGATCTCCTCGGGACGGCCGAGGCGGCGCAGCTTGTGCTCGTGCCGGATCGACGCCAGCACCGGCTCCATGCCGGGCATGGTCAGCACGCCGTCGAGCATCGGGGTCTCGATGAAGCCGGGGCAGATGGCGTTGGCGCGAATGCCTTGGCGGCCATAATCGATCGCCAGATTCTTGGTCAGCAGGACGACGCCGCCCTTGGACGCGTTGTAGGCGCTGCCACCGGCGGTGCCTTCCAACCCCTCGACGCTGGCGATGGTCACCACCGAGCCGCGTTCATCGTCGACCGCCGCTTGCGCGAGCATGCGCGCGATGGCGTGC
>JBGOUW010000219.1:0-7919 GCA_041477755.1 Binatia bacterium | reverse complement strand
TGCGAAACGTGCGGCGACGGCGCCGCCGCGCTGAAGGCCCTCGATGCCCGCCCCGCCGACCTGGTCGTCACCGACTGGAAGATGCCGCAGATGGACGGCATCGAGCTGTTACGACAGCTGCACGCGCGCCAGCCGGCACTGCCGGTGATTCTCGTCACTGCGCACGGCAGCGTACCGTCGGCAGTTGCTGCGATGCGCGACGGGGCATTCGACTACGTGACAAAACCGTTCGACAACGACGAGCTCCGCGCGATCGTCGCCCGCGCCCTCGACCTAACGCGTCTGGAACGCGAGAACCGCTACCTCCGACAAGAGGTTGCCAGCCGCTACGCCCCGGCGGCGATGGTGGCCGAGAGTTCCCGCAGCAAGGACGTGCTCGACCTCGTACGCCGCGTCGCGCCGAGCCGCGCGACAGTGTTGATTCAAGGCGAGAGTGGCACGGGGAAGGAACTGATCGCCCGCCTGCTGCACTATTGGAGCGACCGCGTCGGCCGTCCGTTCGTGCCGGTGAATTGCAAGGCGTTCGCCGAAGGAGTGTTGGAGAGCGAGCTGTTCGGACACGAGAAGGGCGCGTTCACCGGCGCTGCGGCGGCGCGCATCGGGTGCTTCGAGCGGGCCACCGGTGGCACGTTGTTCCTCGACGAAATCGGCGAGACGGCGCCAGACTTTCAGGCCAAGTTGTTGCGCGTGGTGCAAGACGGCGAGGTGTTGCCCGTCGGCGGCACGCAGCCGCGTACCATCGACGTGCGGGTCGTCGCCGCCACCAACCGCGTCTTGCGCGATGATATTGCCGCCGGCCGCTTCCGCGAAGATTTGTACTTCCGCCTCAACGTGATCCCCATCCAACTCGCGCCCCTGCGCGAGCGCCGCGAGGACATCCTGCCGCTGGCGCGCCACTTCCTCGATCGCCATGCCGCCGAAGCGGGGCGCGTGCTGGCACTCGCATTCGAATCAGAGGAAATTCTGCACGCCCATCCGTGGCCGGGTAACGTGCGCGAGCTGGAGAACGCCATCGAGCGCGCCGTCGTACTCGCGCGCACCGAAGTCATCACACCGGAAGACCTCCTGCTGGAACACCGCGGTGAGCCCGTCGAGTCAATCCGGGACGGCAGCCTGCACGACGCCCTCGATCACACCACCGCTGCGCGCATCCGCGCCGCGCTCGACGCAGCGAAGGGCCAACGCAACGAAGCCGCCCGCGCTCTCGGCATCGACCGCACGACGCTGTACCGGATGATGAAGCGGTTTGGGTTGTAAGGGAGAGAACTCAACGCACAGGCGCGCTGGCGTATCGATGAATCTCACGCATTCGCCGCCAGCGCGCCTTCCAAACGCAGCAACTTCTTCTTGATCGTCAGACCTCCGGTGTAACCGCCGAGTTTGCCGCCGGCAGCGACGATGCGATGGCACGGGATGACGATCGGGATCGGGTTGTGGCCCAACGCTTGGCCGACGGCGCGGCTGCCGCGCGGGCGGCCGATGCGCTTGGCAATGTCGCCATACGACACTACACGGCCGGGCGGCACTTGTGCGGTCGCGAGCAACACCTTGCGCTGAAACGGGGTGACGTGGCTGAGATCGGTTTTCACATCGAAGCCACGCCGCCGGCCGGCGAAGTAGTCCCGGATCTGATGCACGACCGCCTTCGTCTTCGCGGCGGACTTCACCACATCCGTCCCGAGTTGCTGGCGCAGATCGCTGGCAAACGCCGATTCGCTCTGGTGGAACGAAACGCGCACCAATCCGGTTTCGGTGGTGGCGACGAACACGCGGCCGATCGGCGTGGTGATGGAATCGTAGTAGGCCGCACGGGGGGCCATTGCGCCGGCGACATTCCCATACAGGCGATGGAGCCCGTTCAACGCGCGCCGATACTCCGCCAACTCGCGCTGCCCTCGATCGCTGTCGAGCCAGCGCTGCAAATCGATCGACGGCTTCGCCTCGCCGATCAGCATCGCGATCAGTTCATCGTCATGGGGTTTCATCGTGTACCTCCGAGCGCCGCCCGCAGCTTCTTGATCGCCTGATAAACGTTGGCGCGTGCGGTCGCCTGGTTGCCGCCGACGGTGGCGGCGATCTCGCCGTAGTTCATATCGTGGAACTGCCGGAGCATCAGCGCCGCACGTTGGCGCGGCGGCAATGTCTGCACTGCATCCGCGACCGCGCGCAACTCCTGACTCCGTTCGGCGGAAGCACTGACGCTCGCGGGTAGCGTATCGAGGTCGACTTCAACCGTCCGCCCAGCGAGCCGTGACCGCCGGCGGATGGCATTGAGCGCGCCGTTGGTCGCGATGCGATACAACCACGCGCGCTCATTCGAGTCGGGTGTTAGGCGTGCAAACGCGCGCTGCGCATGCAGGAACGCGTCCTGACACGCATCCTGCGCATCGGGCTCGTTGCCGAGTAGGCGTACCAGATAGCGCAGAATGTCCGATCGATGGCGTTCGGCGAATTCGGCAAATGACGACGGCGGATTCATCCTGTCCTTTGTAACATTGCAGTAGGGGGCGATGTGAAACGCGAACAGGCCTTACCGATACCGCAACCCCGGAAGGGCGCACAACCTGCCCTCCTACGAGGAAGCGCCGCAACTCTATAGGGGCGTACGGCGCGCGCGCTCTTCCGCTCAGTTGCAATTTCACGTTGCGCCGCCGTCGAGTGTTGTAGGGGTAAATCGATTTCTAAAAGGAGGTCTCTTGATGAGCACATACGTTCTCGTTCACGGCTCATGGCATGGGGCGTGGTGTTGGTACAAGGTCGTGCCGCAGCTCGAACGAGCGGGCCACAACGCAATCGCCCTCGATTTGCCAAGCCACGGACGCGATCGGACACCGCCCGGCAAGGTGTCGATGGCCGACTACGTCGACGCAATCGATCGAGTCCTTGACGCGGCAAACGAGCCGGTTGTGCTGGTCGGTCACAGTCGCGGCGGCCTGGCGATCACGCAGGCGGCGGAAGAGCGCCCCGAGAAGATTCGGACGCTGGTGTACCTGGCGGCGTTCCTCATTGCCGACGGCGAGACGATTCTTCCGCTCGCCTTTGCGGACACCGATTCGCTCATCATGTCCAACCTCGACGTCGATCAGGACGCGAATTGGGATATGTTGCGGCGAGAGGCCTTCAAGGCGACGCTCTACGCCGATTGCTCCGAGGACGACGTGGCGCTCGCTCAGGCGCTTCTTACTCCCGAACCGAGTGGTCCGACGAACACGCCGATGCGGACAACGGCCCAGCGCTTCGGACGCATTCCACGGGTGTACATCGAACTCTTGCAGGACCGCGCGGTGTCACCCACACTGCAGCGGCAGATGTACACGGCGATGCCGTGCCGGGAGGTATTGTCGATCGATGCGAGTCACTCCGCGTATTTCTCGAAGCCCGACGAGCTTGCGAGCAAGATTCTGCACGCCGGCGGCGATATCTGCGACATCTGATTAAGGAGGATGGTCATGGAGATCTCGAAACTACAACGGCAGCGGGCGGAGGTGTTTCGTGCATTGCACGACCGCAGCAGCATACTCGTCCTTGCCAACGCATGGGATGTCGCCAGTGCCAAGATGATCGCGAAAGCGGGAGCGAAAGCGATCGCAACTACGAGCGCGGGTGTCGCCAACTCCTTGGGCTACGCCGATGGCAACGTGCTCCCGCGCGACTTGGCCGTGGCGGCGGTGCAGCGAATCGCGCGGGGAGTGGATCTTCCAGTCACCGCGGACATCGAGGAAGGTTATGGGGAAACCGCCGGCGCGGTGTGTGAGACGATCGAGGCCATCATCGAAGCCGGTGCGGTTGGCATCAACATCGAGGATGGGCGGAACCCACCAGACGTGCTGGCGGAGCGGATTGCCGCCATCCGCGAGCGCACGGCCGCGCTGGGAGTGCCCTTGTTCATCAACGCCCGGACCGATGTGTATCTCTTGGGCCTGACGTCGGTGGGAGAACGTTTGGGCGAGACCGTTCGCCGTGCGCGGCTCTACCAGGAAGCCGGCGCCGACGGCATCTTTGTGCCCAGGCTTGCGGAGCGTGAGTCGATCGCATCGCTCTGCCAGCAGGTCGAGCTGCCGATCAACCTGCTGGCGGTTCCAGGTCTAACAATACCTGCCGAGCTGGGGACGCTCGGCGTCGCGCGGCTGAGCGCAGGTTCGGCTATTTTCAAGGCTTCGCTGCGGTTCGCGGAGCACTGCGTTCAAGCGCTGCTGCGGGACGGCGAATACACCGGTCTCTTCGAGAGCGTCGTTGCAACCACGAAGTGAGCAGACCTCAACGCAGCGGAGCAAACTGTTGCGCGGCTCGACTACTCGCCACGGTGAGAGGTGACGCATGATTGAGATGAAGACCGCTCGTCTCGGAGCCCTTGGGTTTCGCTACGCCGAAAGCCCTGGTCCGAACCCTCCGATCCTTTTCCTTCACGGCGCGACGGACTCCCTGGAGAGCTATCTCGCGCCGATGGGGGAACTCGTCGGGCACTTTCATCTCTTTGCCCTCGATTTCAGGGGCCACGGTCTTTCGGATCAATCGCAAGGACGATACCGAATCCGCGACCACTCCGAGGACGTTCAAGCCTTCTTGGCGACCGTCATACGTCGGCCGACTATCGTTGCCGGCCACTCGCTCGGAGCACTCGTCGCGGTATTTGCGGCGGCCTTTGCTCGCGACCTCATTTGCGGCGCCCTGCTCGAAGATCCGCCGCTCTACACTGCGCAAATGCCCAGGATGAGGGAGACCTCTGACTACCAGATCTTCCTCGGGCTCCGAGAAGTCCTCAGCAACCACAAGCAAAGCGGGCAATCGGTCGAAGAGTTGGCCGAGGTCGTCGGTGCCTGGCCCATCCATCCCATGCTTTTTGACGGAAAGCCCCTCCTCGAGGTTGCCGGCGCGGATGTCGTGAGAGCGCGAGCCGAAGCTCTTCATCGAGTCGACATCGGTGTCCTGGACGCGCTCCTCGACGGTACGCAGTTCGACGGGTTCGCTCCCGACAATGACATGGCCAGGATTCAGTGCCCCCTTCGTGTCGTGGCCGGCGAAACATCCCTAGGTGGGACGATCGATCGACAAGAGTTGGAGCACGTGAAGTCGCTGATCCCCCACTCTAGCTACCGAATACTTCCCGGCATGGGCCACTTCATTCATCACACGGCGCCGACCCTATACCTGCAGGAACTTCGCAGCTTCGCGGAAGGGTTGCGCTAGGAAGTGCTGCTCGGTCTTGTTGAGCAGCCCAAGTCGATGGAAAACCGGCGCCGAAAGATGGCGCGGCTCATCGCCAAGTCGTTCGTCCGTGCGCCTTTGGCGTCTCCGCCAATTTTCGCTCCACTCACGCCAGCGGCGCGACGAGGATGACCAGTACATCGAAGACGAGATGCGAGACGACAGACGCGGTGAGGTTGCCGGTCGCCGCAAACAACAGCGCCCAGACCAGTCCGGCACCGAAGGCCGCGAACGGTAGGAGCCAGGTCCCTGACGCGGCGTGCGCGAGGGCGTAGACAACTGTGCTCGCCGCAACCGAGGTCAGCAACGGCAGGCGCTGCCGCAGCGCGCCCAGCAGGGCCGCGCGCCAGAACAGCTCTTCACCGAGCACCGCAATCGGCAGCGTCGCAGCGACGAAGCCGATGGAGTGACCGGCGGTCCACGCGACGAACTGATGCGTCTGCGCCGCCGCCGCGGGCACTCGATCAATCATCCACGCACCACCATACAACGCCGCACCGCTGATCACGCCGAGCACGGTACCAGTGAGCGTCGGGCGCAGCCGTGCGCGGCGGTTGTCATCAAGTGCAACCAGTCCGATGACCGCGAGGGCCGCGTTGGCAATGGTCAGCCGCGCCCATACGTCAAGGACGGGCAGCACGAAGGCAATGGTGACGATCACGAAGCCAAGAAGGGCGAGTTGCGGAGCGCCTGTCACCTTGTCGACCACGCGCCCGCTATAGCAGTCCGCTCCGACAGAGAGTAAGCCGACACCGCCCATTGCCTCGGGCGGGGCGAGCCACTACACTGCCGCTCTTCACATGGCACGGCGCGTATATCTGCAGAGCCTGGGCTGTCCCAAGAATCTCGTCGACAGCGAGCAAATGCTCGGCCTTGTGGCGCGCGCGGGCGCGGAGATCGTCCTCGATCCGGCCGACGCCGATGTGTTGGTCATCAACACCTGCGGGTTTATCGGCGAAGCCAAGAAGGAATCGATCGAAGCCATTCTCGAATTGGCGCAGCTCAAGCAGTCAGCGCCGGGCAAGCGGCTCATCGTCACCGGCTGTCTGGTGCAGCGCTACGGGTCAGAGCTGGCGCAGGCGCTGCCGGAGGTCGACGGCTTCCTGGGCACCGGTGATTTCACGCGATTGCCCGAGTTGCTCGATGCTCCGGGTACCGCCGATCTCAGCGCGTATCGCCACGCGGCCCATCTGCTGCCGAGCACCGACGTCCCTCGCGCACGCACCGGACACTTCTTCAGCGCCTATCTCAAGATCTCCGAGGGTTGCGACCATCGCTGCAGCTTCTGCATCATTCCCAAGATCCGCGGTCGGCACGAAAGTAAACCGCTCGACGGTGTGATCGCTGAGGCCGAGGCGCTGGTACGTGATGGTGTGGTCGAACTGAATCTCATTGCGCAGGATCTCACCGCCTATGGCAAGGATCGGCGCGACGGCTCATCGCTGAGTTCGTTGTTGCAACGGCTGGCCGCGATCGATGGGCTGCGCTGGATTCGGCTGCTCTACACCTATCCGCGCTACGTCACCGACGAGTTGCTCGACACCATCGCCAACGAGCCGAAGATGTGCCGCTACATCGACATGCCGCTGCAGCACATCAGCGATACGATGCTCACGCGTATGCGGCGCGAACGCAGCGGCGACGCCGTGCGGCACCTGGTCAGCCGCATGCGTGCGCGCGTGCCAGGGCTGGCGCTGCGGACCTCGTTTATCGTCGGCTTTCCCGGTGAGACCGACGCCGACTTCGCCGAGTTGGAAGCCTTCATCCCCGCAGCGCGCTTCGATAACGTTGGCGTCTTCCGCTACTCGCGCGAAGAGGGCACCGCGGCCGCGACGCTCGACCAACAAGTTCCGGCCCGCGTGAAACAGCAGCGCTACCACCGGCTGATGACCGCCCAGGCTGGCGTCGCTGCCGCGCTCAACCGCGCGCGCGTCGGCACCGTGCAGCCGGTGTTGGTGTGCGGGACGAATGACGCTGGCCGCTGGTACGGCCGTACGCCGGCACAAGCGCCCGACATCGACGGGGTTGTCTATCTCGACGGAGCCGACAGCCCTGGCGCCATCGTGGACACAACGATTGTCGACGCGACAATCTACGATCTTGAGGGTCGCCACACGACCCCAGTTGACAGTGCAGGGGATTGCCTCTAAATTCCCGCCCCCTTAGAGGCCCATGAGAAAAGCACTGCTGAAGAATGTGCGCGAGAAGCTGCTGGAGATGCGGCGGCAGGTGATGCGCGAGATCGACAACGACCTCAAGCAAGGCCGTGAGGGCGCCAAAGACGACGGCATGGATACGTACGATCTGGCGAGCGAAGAGCGCGACCGCGAGATCAGCTTCATCCTCAGCGACCGCGAACGCGGCAAGCTACAAGCGATCCAAGAGGCGTTGGAGCGCATCGAGGATGGCAGCTACGGGATGTGCGAGAGCTGCGAAAGCGAGATCGCCGCGGGCCGCCTCGAAGCCCTACCCTTCACCCGCTTGTGCGTGAGCTGCCAGTCGGACCGCGAGAAGGAACTGAAGCAGGCGCGCCGCTTCGACGACGAGCGCACCTATCGGAAACTCGGCGCCACCGACGTCGACGAGGAGAACAGCTAACCCTCCGCCACCCGCGTCTATCGCCTCTGCGGCGATATGCCTGACGCCACGCCTCATATCCGCCAGTTGCTGGCGCGCCTATTCGCCGCCGCCGTGCGCGCCGTCGATCCCGCCGC
>JBGOUW010000213.1:0-8068 GCA_041477755.1 Binatia bacterium | reverse complement strand
CTCCGTCAGATCATCGCCCTTCGCCCTGGAGCCAGCCGGCCGCAGACCGCACCGCGTAGCGCGACGCAAGCGCTGATGCTGGCCGTGCTCGAGGGTGGTATCCGCGACTATCTCGGTCCCGGATCGGTTGTTCGGGCAGAAGCTGAGCACTGGATGCAGAGTGAGAAGCGTTGGCCCTTCGCCTTCAAGGTCATGTGCGAAACGCTCGGGCTCGAATCGAGCACGCTGCGGACCGCGCTCCGTGAACTACGCGCGCGCAGTGCTGGACCGAAGGTCATTGGCCGGAACCGGCCCAATGCCGGGTACGTCCGACGGCTGAGAGCCCGGACTTCAGGACGTCATCTTCCCAGAAGCCGGTGACGACAGCCCGTCAGTGGACAGCGAGGTGAGGCCCACGCTACGCTTACCACCTACGCCAACGGCATCAGCATCCAAACCCAGCGCAACGCCACGGTGCGCGCCGCCCATTGCGAGTACATCGTGGTTTTCGAGCTTGCCGTCAGGCAACAACGGCGTGCGCGATCCCGGCCGCAGCTCCGCGAAATACACTTGCAAAAGTTGACTCAGGCAGTTTACAAGCAGCAAATTTCCAGCAGCGGGCGTTGCGGTCATGGCGGAGCTATGTCAGGCCAGCGGGAGCGGTGACTTCTGAAGCCGAGAGGTGTGCGTGCGTGAGCGCTCGGGCGCAGGCTATGAGGGTGCTCCGCTACACTCTACGTTCATGGATCGCGCTGCTGGTCAGCAGCGGGCTGGTGGCGGGCTGTACGCGGGACGCCGTCACTTGCCAGAGCGTGAAGGGATACAATCTGGTTGTCGTCAACATCGACACGCTACGTGCGGACCACTTGAGCTACACGGGATACGGTCGCACCACATCGCCGTTCATCGACTCGTTGGCCGCGCAGGGGGTACGCTTCGACAACGCGTTGGCGAATTCGTCGTATACGCGCGAATCGGTCTCCGCGTTGTTGTCGGGTCGACTGCCGTCGCGCAGTGGGGCGGTCGGCTGGACTGCGCACCCGGCGGCCGACGCGCCGGTGCTCGGCGAGATCTTTCAGGCGGCGGGGTACAAGACTGGCTTCTTTAGCAATACGACGATGCTGACTGATGCGGCGTTCACCAGGGGCTTCGAGGCCGTCGAGCATCTTGCCAGAAATCAAAGCGTCGGCCCCAGTCGTACCGGCGGCAAGCTTTCTGCGCGAGCACTGCAGTTCGTTCAACAAGTGGGCGGACACCCGTTCATGATGTATCTGCACTACCTCGATCCCCACGCGCCCTACGATCCCCCGCCCGATCTCTATCTGAAGTTTGCCGGGACGATGTCGCCGAATCCCCTTGATCTGTACCGCGACGTGCGGCCCAACTGTGCGAAGTTGGTGGCAGACGGATTCGGTCCGGGTGAAGCGCGCTTCGAGGATTTGGTCGCGCGCTATGACGCCGAGATAGCCGATACCGATCGGGCAATCCGGGCGCTCTTCGAAGGCTTGCGAGCGCAGGGTGTGCTCAACCGAACGCTGGTGGTAGTGACGGCGGATCATGGGGAGGAGTTCCTCGAACATCAATTCGTCGAGCATGCCTGGACGCTCTACGAGGAATCGATTCACGTGCCCCTGATCCTGTGGGCGGCGGACGCATTCGCGCCCACGCGTATCGCCGCCCGCGTTTCGCAGATCGACGTGCTTCCGAGCCTGCTGACATTGCTCGAAGTCACCGCGGCGAACGTCGACTTCGATGGCAGTGCCCTGTTCGCGCGGCGTGGCAGCTGCGTCAATTCCGTCAGCCCGAATCACCCGTATGTCGGCGAGCTGCTCATTCGTGAGCGCAGTGTGGTGCGTGCGCTGGTTGAGGACGACTGGAAGTATGTGGGTGCGCAGCGATGGTTGACGCCGAATGAACGGCCGAGGGCGGCCGATGTGGAGGTCGACCTGCGCAAGGGCGGCGGCATCGGCCCGGGCGATCCCTGGGGACCGGTCGTGCACGAGGAGCTCTACGATCTCCGCGCCGACCCGCATGAGCAAGCGCCGATTCCCATCGAATCATCGTCCTACGGGCGTACACTGCGCGAGCACCTGCAGGTCTATATCAAGTCTTGCCGTGACCGGGGGGACCGGCGTGCCAATCAGCCGCCTGCCGATCTGTCGCCCGAGGATCGCGAGCGCCTGCGTGCGCTCGGCTACTTGGACTAGGGCCAAGCCCGCGCTGGAATCACACCCGGTACGTCTTCGAAGCGGCAGCCGCAGTGATCGCCACCGCAGTGTCTCTCAGCCCGATGAATCGACACGCGAGCGCCTCCGTGCCTTGAGATATCGCACGGACTGAGCTTGCAAAACTTCTCTGACCCAGTTTACAACCCTCCGCTCGCCGCTGAATGATTATGAGTGCGCCGTCGGCACAGACTACTGTCGTGATCCCGACCTATCGGGAGCGGGACAACATCGGCAGCTTGATCCCGCTGGTCTTGCAGCAAGACCCGGGTATCTCGGTGCTCGTGGTCGATGACAATTCGCCCGATGGTACCGCTGACGTCGTGCGCGAAATCGGCGCCACCAACAGTCGGGTTGCAGTCCTGAGTCGCCCCCAACCGCAGGGCATCGGACCTGCCTACAAAGCTGGCTTCAAACAAGCGCTGCAAAACGGCGCCGACTATATCGTGCAAATGGACGCCGACTTCTCCCACCCCGCCGAAATGCTCGGCGAGTTCCTGCGCCTGATCCGCGACTACGACATCGTGCTGGGCTCGCGCTACCTGACCGGCATCACGGTGGTGAACTGGCCCATCGAGCGTCTGCTGGTGAGTTATTTCGGCAATTGGTACTCGCGACTGGTCACCGGCTTGCCCAACCGCGACGTCACCGGCGGCTTCAAGTGCTGGCGACGCGAGGTGCTCGAACGCATTCCGCTCGACCGCGTGCGCTCCAACGGCTATGCATTCCAGATCGAGATGACCTATCGCGCGTGGCGCCTGGGCTATCGAATTAAAGAAGTGCCGATCATTTTCATGGACCGCACCGCCGGTGATTCGAAGATGAACAAGCGCATCGCCCTCGAAGCGCTGTGGATCGTATGGTGGCTGCGGCTGATGACGATCGTCGGGAAGCTGTGATGGCGGGCGGTCGCAAGCTCCTCATCTTGAACGAGCGCGATCTCGCGCATCCGTGGGCCGGTGGCGCCGAGGTCCACATCATGGAGATCGCCCGGCGCGCGGTGGCCGCGGGCTATCGCCCGACGCTGCTGTGCACCCGTGTGCGCGGCGCCGCGGCGGAGACGGTGCAAGATGGCGTGCGCATCCGCCGCGCCGGCAATCGCTTCAGCTACTACGCGATGCTGCCCCTGCTGGTCCGCCGGGAAATCGCCGAGCCCGGCACGGTGATCATCGAGCACCTCAACAAGATCCCGTTCTGCACGCCGCTGTACGCGCGCGTGCCGATGATCGCCGTGGCCCACCATCTGTTCGGCTGGACCGCGTTTCAGCAGGTCTCGTTCCCAGTGGCGGCGGCGGTCGTCGCCAGCGAGCGCTTGATTCCACCCCTCTACCACGGACCGATCGTGGCCGTATCGCCGAGCACGCGCGCCGATCTGATCGCGCGCGGGGTGGCCGCCGATCAGATCGGCATCATTCCCAACGGCGTCGATCACGCGCGCTATGTTCCCGCCGAGCGTCCGGTGAACACGCCGACGCTGCTCGTGGTCGCCCGCATCGAGCCCTACAAGCGCATCGATCTGATATTGCGCGCGCTGCAGACGCTGATCCCGCGGATACCGGAGATCCGCCTGCTGGTGGTGGGCGCGGGCAGTGCGCTCGAGCCATTGCGCCAGCAGGCCGCGCAGCTGCGCATAGCCGAACACGTCACCTTCACCGGCTTCGTCGACGAACCGACCAAGGTGCGATGGATGCAGCAGGCGGCGCTGGTGGTGAACGCGTCGGAGAAAGAGGGGTGGGGGTTGACGGTGCTGGAAGCCAACGCCTGCGGCGTGCCCGCGGTGGCCAGCGATGTGCCCGGCTTGCGCGATGCGGTGGTGCCCGGAGAGACGGGAGTGTTGGTGCCGCACGGTGATGTCGTGCAGTTGAGTGAGGCGATTCGGCGGTTGCTCATGGCCGATGATGAGCGCCACCGGCTGGCGGCTGGCGCGCGGACATGGTCGCTGCGTTTCTCCTGGGATGAGAGCACGCGCGAGTTGTTGGCGCTGATCGAGGCGACCTGCGCCGGCGCGCGCTGGCGCGCGCTGCTGCCGACGTTGGGTCCGTGGGCGTCGCCCACAGTTGCGCCGGCCGCGCCGGCCGCGCCCGAGGCGCTGACGCGGAGGGCGATCGCGTGACGCCAGAAGACGAGAGCGGCGGGCGCACGGCGCTGATGCCGTATTGGGACCGGGTGGCGCAGCGCTATGCGGCCACCGATCCGTTGGGCGCCGTGTGTTATCCCGCGGCGCCGCCGTGGTTCAACCGCTTCTACGCCTACTTTCAATTGCGCGCAGTCGAGCGCCTGCTCGGCACGCTTCCGCTCGCGGGTCAGCGCTGTCTCGACGTGGGCTGTGGCAGCGGGCGGTGGAGTCGGTGGTTGACCGGCCGCGGCGCACAGGCGATCGGCATCGATCCGACGGGCGCAATGCTGGAGGCCGCGCGCCGCTTGAGTCCGGGCGTCGAGTTTCACCAAATGTCGGCGACCGAGATTGATTTTCCCGCCGCGAGCTTCGACCTGGTGATGACGGTCACCGTGATCCAACACCTGCAGCCGGCCGAGCAAGAGCGCGCCGTCGCGGCGATGTGCCGTGTCGTGCGCCCGGGCGGCACCATGTTCGCGTTCGATCTGATCGATCAGCACGATCCCGGTCGCGTCGTGTTTCCGCGCACTCCCCCGCGATGGATCGAGTTGTACGGGCGCCACGGGATGGAACTGGTGCGCTTCGAAGGGCAGGAGTTCGTCCCCTTCATCCGCGCGCTGACGGCGCTGCTCGCGCTGTGGAAGGGCAAGGCGAAGCCCCGCGGCGTGGCCGTGGCGACAGACCAGGACGTGACCGCGGCGACGGATCTCGAAGCCGTGGGGCGCCGCCGCGCGGCGTTCGTGCCACTGTGGCCGTTGATCCAACTCTCCTATCCGTTGGAGGTGCTGTGTGAGCGGTGGTTGCCGGCAGCCTGGGCGCGGCACGGCTGCTTTCTGTTTCGCAAGCGCGACGGACGGGGTTAGCCTTGACCGGACAAAACCTTCACCACGAAGTGGTCATGACCTTCGGTCGCCTGAGGTGCATGAAGATGGGAGTTCTTGTAGGGGCGCTGCTTGCTGCGCCCCGCCGGGCCGGGCAAGCGCGGCCCCTACGGCCCCTCGCCCCTGCGCGTATTTTCAAAGGTGTACACGAAGCGCACGAAGAGAGCAGCCGAAGGAAGGTTTCATGAGTCCCAACTCTCACAGTCCATTGAACAACTCGACATGCTTCGAGACGCGCCTGTCGGCGCTCCTCAGCATGAACGGCTCTCCCCTTCTGCCACAACCCCTTCCCGCTCGCCCTGAGAGATTCAACCGGCGGGGCGCCGGCTTGGAGAGCCGATGAACCGGTCAACGGGATCATCCGGTCCGTCATTCCCGCAATCTTTAAGCGGGAATCCACTCCCCGCATCTCCCCTGGATGCCGGCTTAGAGATTGCCGGCATGACGGGATTGGAACGCTCGGTTCATGGGCATGAGACGGCAAGCCGCCGGAGAGCATTTTCGACGCCCGTCCTTCGTGGTCTTCGTGCTCTTCGTGGTGAACTCCTATTGTCACATTGGGGCTAGTGGTGCGCCGCAATACACTCGCGTTGATTCCGTTGCTGTTCGGCGCCTGGTTCTTCTTTGGCTTGGCGCCATACGGCATCCACGTCGGCGAAGATGGCGATCTGCTGTACCAGATGTTCGCCACCTATCGCGGCAAGCTGCCGTACGTGGACTTCTCCACCGGCTACACGCCGCTGTACTTCTATTGGCACGCCGCGTTGTTCTGGTTGTTTGGAGTCGACGCGCTGTGGACGCGCCTTTGCGTGGCGTTTGCGAACACCCTCAGCCTCTACTTTCTCTATCGCATCGCGACGCGGCTGGTGAAGCCCGCCCTCGCGTTGCTGGCACCGTTGCTGTTTGTGGGCAGCCTGCTGGCGTATCCCGGCGACTTCTGCACGTTCAACGCGCCGTATCCCGCCTGGTACAACATCGTCCTGTGGCTCGGCAGCATCGCCGCCGTGGGCACGCACATGGATCGTGCGCGGCCGTCGCGTCTGGCGCTGGCGGGATTGCTGGCGGGCCTCAGCTTCTCGGTCAAACCCAACATCGGCCTGTTCAACCTGGCCGCCCTGAGTTTCTTCGTGCTGTGGTGGCACGCGCCGCGCGCCGATGCCGGCAAGCTGGCGCGCGCGTTGTGGCAGGGGCTGGCGCTGGCCACCATCGCGGGGATCCTCGGCGTCTTCTGGTCGCGGCTGGGCACGCGCGAGTTCGAGTTGTTCCCGCTGCCGATGCTGGTGCTGGCCGGCGTGCTGCTGCTCAACGGGCACCGCGCTCCCGGGCGGCCCGGCTTCGTTGGTGCGACGGTCGCGCTGGCCGCCGGCTTTGCGCTGCCGACCGTGCCGTGGCTGATCTACTTTCTGCTGCGACTGGGGGTGCACTCGTTCTTGCGCGACGTGATGATGGTGGGCTCGTCGTACGAGCTGTTCTTTTACATCGGCCATCGCTGGTTGTGGACGCAATGGGACATGGGACTCCTGGCCATCGCGGTCGGCCTGGCTGTCGTGCCGTTTGCGCTGCAGCGCAAACTGGTAGCGCCATGGATGCCGGTGGCGGCCGGCGCCGCCGCGGCGGTAATGGCGGGACTGTACATCGGCGTGTTCGCGCCGATGCCGGCGGGATTCTACTTAGCGGTGAGTTCGCGCGTGCAAGATCTGGCGTTCTTCATCATTCACGCCGTGAACTGGTGCGCGCTGGTGTTGATCGCCCGCGAGGTCACGCGTCATCCTGCCCGGCGCTCGGCGTTTCTCGGGGCGTGGGTGCTGGTCGGGCTGTCCGCCACCGGCTTTGTGTTGGGGATGTATCCGCGCTCCGATTTCATGCACCTGCTGATCTCGTCGCCGGCGTCGATGATCGTGGCTGTTGCGTTGCTGGGTCGCGTGCTGCGGCGGTGGCAAGCGGCGCTGCCGCACGGTGCCCGGTGGCGTTGGACCGCGGTGGCATTGGTGATCGGTCCATCGGTGGTGATCGCGATCGTGATGGCATCGCGCAGCGTGGGGATGGCGGCGAACTTGTACAGCTACTACCTCGATCTGCGCGCAGACCCGCTGGTGCGGATGAACTTGCCGCGGGCGTCGCTGATCACGGAACCGGAGAGCGCGCGGCGCTTTCATGATCTGCACGACGCGGCGCAGTACATCGATCAGCACAGCGCGCCCGAGGACTTCGTCTTCCCGTTTCCGAATCTCAATCTCCTGTGCTTTCTCTCGGGCCGGCTCAACCCGGCGGCGAAGGGATACTTTCATCCCGGTTTCCCCGATCATCCGGCCGAAGCCGAGATCGTCAGCAGCTTGCGGCAGCGCGCTCCGCGCATGGTGCTCGGCTTGCATGGCCATGAGTTGTTCATCACCACGTCGCCGCTCTACTACTTTCTCATCCGCGATTTCGTCCGGCGCAATTACGATCTGGCCGCGCGCATCGGTCCCTACGACGTGCTGACGCGCCGCGACGGCGGCGTGCAGCCGGTGGCGTATCAGTCCGCTAGTGCCCCTAGTGCACCGGTTGCACCCGCCGCGCCCGACGATGACGCGTGGAAGGGGCTGGACGATCCCGACCTGCAAGTGCAGTTTGAGACGGCGAAGCGGATCGGCTCGCAGCGCGATCCCTTGGGCGCGGTGGCGTTGGCGCGGCGTGCGCTCAAGCCGTCGCCTTATCGGGTGTTGTTCCTGCGCATCGTGCAGGAGATCGGCGACGAACGGGCGGTGCCGGCGTTGGTGGAGATCGCGAGGCGAGGGATGAACGATGCCGGCCAGGAGGCGGCCAACGCACTGTTCTTCATCGCCGGAAAGTCGTTTCTCGAAGACTACTGGTTCACCACCGATGCG
>JBGOUW010000318.1:0-5988 GCA_041477755.1 Binatia bacterium | reverse complement strand
GCCGGCAGGCGCCCGACACCCGCGAGATCGGCGCCGCTCAAGACCTTGCCTTGGTGGCAGCGAATACCACTCTGCGCCGGATGATCGGGATCGAAGAACGCGTGGCCGGCGTAGTGGACCACGTCGTACTTGCCGGAGCGGAAGTCACCGAGCAGCGTCTCCTTCGTGGCCTGCTCCGCATGTCGCTGCGTCAGGCTGATCGCAGGATGGGACCCGAACAGTTTTCTCAGGCGCTCGCCTTCCTGTTCGGCGCCCGTGAGATCGCCGGTCGGATTGACGACCAATAGGATGTTGAGCGTCTTGCCGTCAGCCCGCTGCTCCAACCACTTCGCGATCGACAGGTTCTCGGCCATGTAGCGGCGGCTCAGGCCCGCGTTGGCGGCGGGATACCAGTCTTTCAGAACAATCGTTTCCCATGGGATCTGCGAGGCGCCGGAGTCGTGCACTACAACGAGGTGGCGGTCCTTCATCGTCGGCAGCACGTCGGCGACTCTCTCGGCCAACACGAGCTGCGCCAGCGCCGAGCCGAGCGTCTTTAACTTCGCGGGCGTGAAGGTCTGGGGCGTGATGCTGGCGATCTGCTCATCGAGATCGCTACGCGATGCCTCCTTGCTTTCAGAGATCACGCTCGCCTTAGCGCCGGCGGTCAAGATCGAGGACCGGAACGTGCTGCTGCCCTTCTCCCGCTTCTCCTCGCGGACGATCAGATAGACGGGATCGCTGCCAGGTTCCGCGCGCCGCGTCGAGGTCGGCGGCGTGCTCGGCGCGGGCATCTCGATCTCGCTCAGCGTCACCTCGACGTCCTCGAACAGCGACGTGCCGGAGAGCCGGAACACCTCACGCTTGATCACGTCGTACGTAGCCGGGTCCATCTCGCACAGGGTGAGGCTGCGCATGCGGTGTTGGCGATCGGCGTCGCGCACGCCGCGCACAAATCCGGCGAGGAGATTCTCCAGCGAGCTGGCGGTATCGCGGCCGGACCCGGCGCCGAGCAGTACGGTGGCGAAGTCGCCGACGTTGGTTTGAATGAAGGTACGGACCGCATTCTCCGCCGCCAGCCGCTGCACGCCATCGTCGAAGTGATCGAACGGACCGAGGCCGACGAACACCACGATGTCGGCGCGCACGAGGTGGCGGCCGGTCGGCACGACGAAGATTTCGCCGACGTTGGCGTTGAACATGCGGCGATTGGTGAACTCGGTGATGGCGCCGTCGAGGCGCATGTCGAGGTCGCGCGCGGCGCCGCTGGGCGCGACGTCACGAAACACCCCGAGCAGGTAGGCATCGGCCTCTACGTCCGCAATGCCACCGAGTGCCAGCTTGAGATCGATGCGATGTTGTCGCCGGCGCCCGACGACGACTTGATCCAACACTCCTGCCGGCACGCCGCCAGTCGAGGTCGCGCCGCTCGGCGCGCTGCTGACCGTGTCGTCGCGCGCATCCGGCGACGCGAGGTCGTTGAGCAGCCGGCGCACGTCGCTCGCGCTCGCTTCGCCGCTGCGCCGCTTTGCGGGTTGTGGAAATGCGGACTCACGCAGCAGCCGGACCCCGCCGCGCCGTGTCGGCGACCATTGGTCGGGCAGCGCGGAGGTTGCGCCAGTGGTCAGCAAATCGATCACCGCGCGCTCGACCACGCCGTTGTTTGGCAAGCTGCCGTGACTCTCTTCGACGTAGTAGGTCTTGGCGTTTTCCAGCCGCGCCAGTGCGAGCGGAACGGTGCCGTCGCCTTCGAACGACTGCTCGTAGACGAACTCCGCACCGTCTAGCTTTACTCCGGTGATGGTGTCCTGATTGACGCCGGCGATGAGGACGAAGCGCTCGTCAGCTTTCGCCAGCGAGTTGCCGATCCGCTTCACGTCCTTGAGCAACGCCGCATTCGGCTGCGGTCCGCCTTTCGGCCATACCGACGGATCGGTGAGATCAACGGCCGTGTACTTCGCCGGCTGCGGTAGCATTTGGTACAGCCCGGGAAACGAATTGAAGATCAACTCGGCGAGCTCAGCGGCGTCGTGGCGCTGATCGAGCGCGGCCACGTCGCGCACGACCGAGTAGGTGCCGCGAATCGCTTGCACTGGCGCAAACGAACCGAAGTTGGGCGTGCCGAGCATGATCAGGCGCTTCACGTTGGGCGCCTTGCGCGCCAGCGCGGCGCGGGCGACCAGGCCACCCATGCTGTGGGCGACGAGGGACACCTCGGGAGCTTCGTCCTTGAGTGATTTGCTGAGATCGTCGCCGAGTTGGTCGAGACTCTGACGCCAATCGAACGGATAGAAGTCAGCGTCGAAGCCGCTGAGCTTCAACCGCAGCTTGAGTTTCAAGTAGGCGAACAACACCACGCCGAGCGGCTGGTGTTTGGTGGGGCCGTGCGCGAGCGAGAGGTCGACGAGGCGGCCGGCACCGATGCTGATCGGGTCGATCCAGATCACGTCGTCGAACAGTTTGCCGGGAGTTCCCAGTTTGGAACCCATGATGCCGGGCAGGATGAGAACGCGTGGCCCGCCGCGCACGCTCTTGGAAGCCGCCTGCTTGGCCAGCGCGCACAGTTCCTGATAGCTGTCCTCGCCGAAGTAGCTCTCGATCACGCTGCCCTGCTCGCCGCTGAGCAACGCGCGTTCGAGTGCGCTATCGGGCAACCGGTACCCCGCGTGCAGCCCCGCGCCGTTGGCCGGCGCCCTGCGCGTGGTCTGCGCGCGCCTGCCGGCTGTCGCCCGTCGCTTGCGTGTGTGGCGTTGTGCCATCACTCCCTCCTGTTGGTACGGTGGTCGATACACCAGAGCGAGCGGCGGGCGAAAGACCTAAGACCCATGGATTGCAATGGCGGGGCTTTGGTAAAGTCTCGGAACATCCTCATTCGTCATTCCGGCGAACGCCGGAATCCAGGTTCACGCCCCACGCAGTCGCCTGGATACCGGCTTCCGCCGGTATGACGGACTCATCAAAGCGAGGTTCCGCGCAAAGCCCCGGCAGGGAGACTATTCGCGCCCACGGCGTGGGGCGCGCCACACACGGGTGTACGGCGGCGGAGACTCTTGGCCTTCGACCACCTCGCGTCTAATCGGCTCAGCTTCGGTGAGCAACGCCTCGGCGATGAAACGGTCGATATCGAACGCGTCGCGGAACTCCGGCAGGCGTTTGAACTCACGATCGATCGCCAGGTGGTGACCGTCGGTGTGGGCGGACAGCGCGTAGGCGCCGTCGCTTGCGGTCCGCACGAGATCGACCACGCCGACCCGCAAACTGACGGCTTCGGCGGCGCGCATCGCCAGCTTGCGCGGCTCCTCACCGACACCGAATAAGAAGCGGTACTTCGCCCCGCTGCCGGTCGCCACGATCCAGTCGGACGCGCTGCGGTAATGTTCGCGATACGACTCGGTCCAAAAGAGCAGCTGTCCATCGACGACGTACGCCCGCAGTAACTGCCCCGGCGTGAGCACACCGCGCGCGCCCACGTCGGCAACCAGCCGCTGGAAGAAAAACGGTGCGGGATAGAGTAACTGGCGGTCGCGGATGCGCGGCGGCGCGCCCGCGGGCACCAACTCCAGCTCGTAGCGTTGGCCGCGCGCCTCGGCGACCAGGCCATCGGCCGCGACCGTGACGACGTAGTCGCCGTGGCCGCCGCCCGCACGTGGCGCCTTCAGGATCGTCCACTCATGCCGTTGCACAAACGTCGTGGCGTCCTCGATGGAGGTGGTCATCAAACTCGCCGGCGCCCGCACGCCACGTTGGAGCCAATGCTCGGTGAGCTTCGGCTTGTCCCAGCAGATCTCATGGACGTCGAACGGGTTGAACACTTCGGCGCGCGGCATCAACCAGCGGACCAACGCGGCCGGCGCTGCCGGTGCGTCGGCAGGGAGCCGGCTGGGGACATCGAATGGCAACACGTACACGCGGCGCACATCGGCCCAGCGCGCGGGATCCTGCGCGTGCTCGGCCAAGGCGCGTTCAAGGGTGATGGGGTGGAGCGTACCGCCGAGGTCCTCGACCGCGGCGTGCAGCGCGCGCGCCGTCGGCTCGGTGAAGGGGGCGCTGCTACGGCCGTAGATGCAAAGAATCATAATGCTCTGGCGCGGGTCATTGGCGCACTGGTCGTCGGCTCGCTCGTCCTCGGATCACTTATCTTCGGCTCACTCGTCCTCGCCGTGCCGACGCTGCGATGTATTTGCGGCTCACGGGCGACAGGTCGTGCTCGTCGATCCGGGCTTCGATAACACAAAACGTGGCGCAGTGCGCGGCCTCGCGCAGCGCCGCGCGCAACTCGCTCGCGCTGGTGACACGCCAACCCGCACCGCCCCACAGCTTGGCCAACTCGGCGTACGGCCACGGCGGGAGCGCGAGCAAGTCCTCGCGTTCGACGATCGGTCGAAAGATGCCCCAGCCACCGTTGTTCATCACCAGCACGATCGGATTGATACCGTGGCGTGGCGCCTGCGCGATCTCGGGACCGGTCATCTGAAAGGCGCCGTCGCCGCACAACACCAGCGGCCGGCGGCCGACGCCGATCTGCGCGCCCATGGCACCCGGCACACCGAACCCCATCGAAGCGTAGTAGCCTTGCGCGAGATAGCCGCCGCGGCCGGGCACGCGTACGTCGAGGCCGGCGAACAACATGTCGCCGGATTCCGCGACTACCATGTAGTCGGGCTTGTCGACGAGGAACGCGTTCACCTCGCGCAGGACCTCGGTGACCTGCAAGTGGTCGGCCTTCGCGCGCACGCGGGCATTGAGGTTGTCCGCGTAACGCACGGTCTCACGATGCCGGCGCAGCGGCGCCTGCAAGAGTTCCTTGACGAAATCGCGCAGCATGACGTCGGTGTAGCTATGATAGCTGACATCGACGCGGTTATCGACCGCCCACACCGAACCGGCGCGATCGGCACGCGGCGGGCGACTGCCGAGATCCATATCGGTGCGCAGCGTTCCGAGATCCAGCACCAGATCGGCGGCGGCCACTCGGCGGCGAATCGGCGCGGGGCTGAGCGGGCCGATGTGCACGCCCATGTACAGTGGGTGATCCATCGGAAACGCACCCTTCGCCAGCACCGACGTTACCACCGGCGCGCCCATGCGCTCGGCGAGTGCGACCATCTCGTTGGCGAGGCGGTAGCGATGCGTCTCGATGCCGACAATCACCGCGGGTCGGCGCGCGGCGTTGAAGCGTGCGGTAGTGTCACGCACGGCTTCGGCGAGTTTGTGCTCGTCGGAGCGCGGGAACGACAGCCGGCCGTCCCACGCGATGATCGACGACGGCACTTCGATGATGCGGTCGACCATGTCGCGATGCACCTCGAGGTAACCCGGCCGCTGCGTCAACCACATCGTGCGGACGACTTCGTCGACCTCTTCCGCGGCGGTGCGCGGATCGGCGAGCAGCTTCGCCGCGCAGGTCAGCTCGCGATAGATGTGGAGTTGCGATTCGACCTCTTTGGCTTGGTGATGGATAAGCGTGCCGAGCTTGCGCTCCTCGTCGCCGGGGCCGCCGCTGATGACGAGAATCGGCACGCGTTCCGAGAACGAGCCGGCGACCGGGTTGACGATGTTGAGCCCGCCTGCACCGTAGGTGACGCACACCACGCCGATCTTGCCGGTGGCGCGCGCGTAGCCATCGGCGGCGAAGCCGACGCCGGGTTCATGGGAGAAGGTGACGATGCGCAGGTTGCGCCGCCGGGCGAAGCGGAAAAACAAACGCACAACGAGATCGCCGGGGATGCCGAACAGATGCGTGACGCCGAGCTTCTGGAGATAGGCGGTGAGAAAATCGCCCAGCGGCATGCGACGCTTCATGTCGGCATTGTAACAGATCACCGTGACCTCGCGGGGAGGTAGGCCAACGGCGCGCACAAAAAGTAGCCCGACGCACAAAAAAGATGACAGGGCGCGTGCAAGAACCGTCACCTGTGGTGACACTTGCGGCACCCGGGATTGACCCGGGGGCGGGAAGTCATGTGGCACGTGATCTGCTCGTTCACAGTCACCATGAAATCCCATGCG
>JBGOUW010000586.1:0-3085 GCA_041477755.1 Binatia bacterium | reverse complement strand
TCGGTCGACTACTGCGATTGCTAAGCGCCGAGTACGGCAAGGCCGTTGATGCCGGTCGGATCGTCAGTCCGCAGGATCTCACCGAAAGCGAAGTGTTGCTCGGTCAGATCAACGCCGCGATTTCAACCGTGGCAGCCGCGGTACAGTCGAGTGCGCCGGCGGTGAGCGATGCGTTGCCACAACAAGCGGCCGAGTTGACCTCACTGGTGCACGAGCACGCGCCGGCCGCCGACGTGGCGAAGCTCGCCGACGCCATCGTCGCTTCGCTACCAACCGACACGGCGCCATCAGCCGCGGCAATCGCCTCCGACGCGCTCGGCGAAACCCGCCGCCTGCTCGCGGCGGCATTGGCGGCGTATCAACGCAATGACCCGCAGGCGCTGTCGCTGGTGTCGGACGCGTATTTCAAGTTCGAGCCCTTGGAGAGGAAGCTCGCCATCAACGCACCCGACCTGACCCGTCAGGTGGAGACCGGCTTCTTCGAACTCCGTGGCGTGCTCGCCGCACCAGGCGCCACAGAAAGAGCGGCCGCCATCGTCGCCGCCATCGGTACCGACCTCGACACGGCGCACAACGCACTCGCGCCGCATGCCAATCCGTATGCCCTGTTCCTGCAGTCGGCGACCATCATCCTGCGCGAGGGCTTCGAGATTGTCCTCATCATCACCGCGTTGCTGGCATACGTGAAGAAGTCCGGCAACACGCGTATGCAGCGGTCGATCTGGGGCGGCACGATGACCGGCATCGCGCTGAGTCTGGTGACCGCATTCATCTTCGTGCAAGTCTTCCGCGGCACGTCGACTGCCGCCGCGGAGACGTTGGGCGGCTGCACGATGCTGCTCGCCGCGGTCGTGCTGTTCTGGGTCAGCTATTGGCTGGTGTCGAAGGCCGAGGCCGACAAGTGGCAGCGCTTCATTCAAGGCAAGGTGAAGACCGCACTGTCGACCGGCAGCGGCTTCGCACTGGCGGGCGCGGCGTTCCTGGCGGTATTTCGCGAAGGGGTCGAGACGGTGCTGTTCTATCAAGCGCTGTTCGGCGCCGCGCCCGATACCAGCATCGCGCTCGGCGGACTGATCGCCGGCACGGTTGCGCTGGTGATGGTGTCGGTGGTGTTGCAGCGGTTCGGGATGAAGATCCCGATCCGCCAATTCTTCCTCGGCACCAGCTTTCTCCTCTACTACATGGCGATCGTGTTTGCCGGCAATGGCATCGCCGAGTTGCAAGAGACCGGCTGGATCGCGGTGACGCCGGTGGCCGGCGTGCCACGTGTCGATTTGCTCGGATTGTATCCGACAGTCGAGACGCTGCTCGCGCAGGGCATCTTCGTTCTTTTCATGCTCTACGCCGGCGTCGTCATCTTACGCCGGCGCCGGCCGCAGCTCTCTGCGGCGGACACGCTGCTCGCCGAGGTGCGCAGCCTCCATCAACTCGCCATCGCTATTCGCGCCGAACTGGCGCAGCGATCGCTGGCAAACACAACCCCGCCGGCAGACGCCGACCAGCAGCTCGACACGCTGATCGAACGCGTCGCGCGTCTCGAAGGGCAGATACAGCTCGATCTACCGGCGCGCGCCGGCAAGGCGGTCGGTCACTGACCGTCGTCGGTCGTCGGTCAGGTTTGACCGATTCGGCTCCGATCTGATAGTGAAAGTCATTCTCAAATAGAAAGGCCGCCTTTCATGAATAAGCCCTTTACCTTCCTCGTCGTCAGTGCGGTGATTTCATTGGCGGCATCCTTCGTCCGCGCGCAGGAGGCGCCACCCGACATCAAGCTTCAGAACAGCCGGTTCGAGCCGTCGCAGGTGCTCGTGCCGGCACATGCGGCCTTCAAGCTCCGTGTCACCAACGCCGACACCACCGCGATCGAGTTCGAAAGCTTCGAGTTGCATCGCGAGCGCGTCGTACAACCGGGCGAGACCATCACCGTCTACGTCCCGGCACTGGAACCGGGAAGCTATCCGTTCTTCGACGACTTTCACCGCGATACGCCGCCGGGCGTGATCATCGCGAAGTAGTCGGCGGACAGCGGATGCGCGGGCAACGGATGCGAAGGATCTTCATGCTGATCGGCGGAGTTTTGGTCGTGACGCAGTGTGTGCGCTTCGCACGAACGAATCCACCCGTCGCCAGCGACCTCGTCGCGCCGGTCGAAATCAAGGCCCTCCTGCGGCGCGCGTGTTACGACTGCCATTCCAACGAAACCGAGTGGTCGTGGTACAGCGCCGTCGCACCCACCTCATGGATGGTTCATCACGACGTGACCGAGGGCCGCCGCCGGCTGAATTTCTCCGAGTGGAGTGAGTATGCCTCCGATCCCGACACCGCAGCGCAGAAGCTCAGCGAGATTGCGAAGCTCGTAGCGACCGGCGACATGGCGCCGTGGCACTATCGCGTGCTTCACCGGAGCGCGCGCTTGACCGACGCAGAACGCAGCATCCTCGCCCGGTGGGCCGAGCACACGAGCGTCGATCAATCGTCCTCACACTAACAGACGTAGGAGAAGTGAGTCATGAAATTGAGTGGAGTACTGTGCGCCCTTGCTATTTTCGCATCGGCACGTTCCACAATCGCGCAAGTCGATCCCTTCGAGTTCGAGGTCTATCCGCCCCAAACCGAAGGCAAGGGCGTGCTCGAACTGGAATCACTCAACAGTTTTGTGCCGGACGGGCATACGCAAGGCGATTCGGGAACCTCGAGCGGCGACTTCGCCAGCGACAAGATGTATCGCACCGCTCTCGAACTCACCTACGGGCTGACCGAGAAGGTCGAGTTTGCAGCGTACCTCAACCTCGCCCATCCTAACGGGGAGTCGTTTCAGTACGCGGGTTCAAAGTTTCGCCTGCGCGGGAGCCTCTTCGAAAAAGGGGAATTGCCGGTCGACCTCGGCTGGTACGTGGAGTTGGAATGGAACAAGACGCCACAGTTTGACGGCAGCGAACTCGAACTCGAACTCAAGCCGATCATCGCGAAGGACTTTGGCAACGTCGAAGTCGACCTCAATCCGAAGTTCGTCAAGGCCGTGTTCATCGGCCCCGACAAGAACAAGGGCTTTGAGTTCGGCTACATCAACGGCATCTACTACAAC
>JBGOUW010000004.1:0-29198 GCA_041477755.1 Binatia bacterium | reverse complement strand
TGGCGTTGTCGAGCAGATTGGACACCACGCGCTCGATGTACGCCGTGTCGATCTGCACGATCGGCAGATCGGTCGCCGCCGAACCCTTGAGCGTGATGCCCTTGAGATCGCCGGCGCAGCGGGCGCGCTCCACGGCATTGGTAACGAGTTTCGCGAAGTTCTCTGGCGTCGGTTGCAGCGTCAGACGGCCCGCGTCGATGCGGGCCTTGTTCAACAGGTTGTGCGAAAGCGCAATGAGATGATGCGCGCTGGCGCGAATGCGCTGGACCAGTTGCGCCTGGTCGTTCGTGAGTGGACCAGCGGCGTCGTCGAGCAGCAGTTCGGCGATCGATTGAATGACTCCCAGTGGACTCTTGAGATCGTGGCTGACGGTCGACACGAACTCCAGACGCGCGCGCTCGCGCGCCCGCCCTTCATCTTCGACGAGATGACCGAAGAACAGCGCCACGACGAGGAAGAATGGAATGCGTAGCAGGTAGCCACTCGCGACTAGATCGCCGACCGCGACGAAGCGCGACAGCGTCATCAAATGCACGAGGCAGGCAAGCACCGCCGCCCCAACCACCAGCCCCAGCCGTTCGGTGAGCGCGGCAATGAACATGATCAGGAAGTAGAGCAGGAAGAAGTCGTGAGTGACGTTTCCGGCAAGCACCAACCCGAAGCAAATCGCCACGGTGTCGAAGAGGACCACCGCGACGTCGATCACACGACGCGAGCGCATCCGCGGGAGCAGATGGGTCAGTGCCAGGTTGGACGCGAAATAACCGGCGACGAAGAGCGCGACCGCCGGAGTCGCCTGTTGGAGTCGATTGAACAGCAACAGATAGGATGTCGCAATGATGAGCACCCAGCGCAGCAGAAGCAGGGTCTGCACTCTGGATTCTTCGGGCGTCGGCTCAGCCTTGGTCATGATCGCAACCTCCCGCCCCCCTCCGCCTTCCCGACCCTGGGTGAGAACGGCGCGCAGCCCGCGTAAGCAGCGGGCCTCTCACGCAGAGCCCGGCACCGCATTGCGGTCGCATCATGTGACATTGCACTGGCCATGCCACGCATCTCTTGGTCCGTGCGCTTCGGCACTAACCCAGGCAACCGGCGGGACCGCCGCGTCGATGACGTGAGCTGTTCGCCACCGCATCCCATACAGTCGGGACAGCGCCAAACCGTTGCATCGCGATGCGTCGTGATCTCTCTGCAATCCACCACATCACTCACATCATCGAGGTCTCCCTTCCTTCGGACGAGCTTTCTTTGAGTCGGTGATCGTGGTTTGAGCGAGCAGTGTACACCGCACCTCGACATCGGCGCTGGTCGCTGGCCGCCAGCTCGGCATTGATGCTCAGCCTTGCCGCGGCGTCTAACACTCAGGCGTTCATTGAATTGACGAAGAACGCCACCTTGGTGCCGGTTCCGGAGGTCACCACCGATCCGAACGAAGGCGTGACCGTCGGTGTCTTGCCCGTCGTGCTGATCTCCAACGACCAGCAGCAACTGCGCAGCATCGTCGCCCCCGACGTGCGCTACAACGACATCACCGGGGTGTATCCGTCGCTGCGCTTCTTCGACTACCCAACCCCCAAACAGAAGCTCCTCCTGCAAGGCGGCAAGGCCACCAAGATCGGCGAGTACTTCGAGGCGATGTACTCCGGCGAGGATCTGCTCGACGGCTGGATCGACGCGCGGGTGCAAGCGCTCCACGAGAACGATCCATTCGAACGATTCTTCGGTTTCGGCAACGAAACAACGCAGAGTGCCGAGACCAACTACACGTCAGACACCGGCGGCCTGTCGGGCTCGATCGGCCTGAACCTGCCGTATCATCTCCAAGCGACGACGCGCACGCGCTGGCGGGTGGTGCGCCTGCGCAAGGGCGGGATCGATAGCATCACCCAGCTGGTGGGCGATCCGCAGTACGCACAGACTCCGGGGATCGACGGTGCGACAGTGGTGGGTCAGCGCTTCGGCCTGCGCTACGACACTCGCGACTTCAGCGATATCCCCACCGAAGGCATCATGACCGATGGCGGCATCGAAGTGATCGACAAGGCGCTCGGTAGCTCGGCTTCGTATGTGAAGTACGGACTCGAGGGCCGCTCGTTCCTGCCGCTCAAGCGCGACAAACAATTCGTCTTGGCCACACAGGCGGTGCTCGACTACATCCAAGGGGGCGACCGCGCGCCGTTCTACGATCGCAGCGCGCTGGGCGGCATGCGCAGCTTTCGCGGCGCCGGCAGCAACCGCTACATCGACAACAATCGCTGCTTCCTGCGCAGCGAGCTACGCAGCAACGTGTGGCAGCCGGCATTTCTGCTCGAGCGGTTCAAAGTCCACGGGCACATCGAACTGGCGCCGTTCTTCGAACTCGGGCGCGTGTTCAACTCCTCGCGCACGTTTCCGCTGCAAGACCCTCACGTCGCCGGCGGCCTCGGCTTCCGCGCCGTGATCGCGCCGCAAGTCGTCGCCTACGTCGACTTCGCCAGCACCGGCGGCGGCCCGAGCGTGTTTACGGGGGTGGACTATCCGTTCTAATTCGTGAGTCGTGAATCGCAAGTGGTGCCGCGGGACCCGCTGTAGTCTCTCTTGATAAGGGGGACGAGGATCGGAGCGCGTTCCCGCTCCTTACCAAGGAGAGGGCCAGGGTGAGGTTGCTGACGCAGCGGCGACCCCCTGTGGTCCCCCTTGGTAAGGGGAACGAGGATCGGATATTCAGCTCATCCCCTCTCCTTAGCAAGGACGGGGTTAGGGTGAGGTCATGACGCTCCACTTCAACCAGCATCGCGAGATTACGAAGCGGCGCGGGTTGCGAAAGAATGCCACTGACGCCGAGCACCGGTTGTGGAGCCGACTACGAGGGCAGCAACTGGGTGTGAAGTTTCGGCGACAGTACAGTGTCGATGTGTACGTCTTGGATTTCTACGCGCCGGGAGCGAAACTGGCGATCGAGGTGGATGGCGCTTCGCACTTCACGCCAGCTGGCGAGGACCACGACCGCGCCCGCACGGAGCACCTGAGCCGGTTTGGCATCAAGGTGGTGCGGGTCACGAACGTTGACGTGTTGGAGAACCTCGACGGCGTGGTGGAGGCGATCATGCAGGCGTTGCGACGGCGCTGAGTGGCGCCGCGGGACCCCCTGTCGTCCCCCTTGGTAAGGGGGACGAGGATCGGAGCGCGTTCCCTCTCCTTACCAAGGAGAGGGCCAGGGTGAGGTTGCTGACGCAGCGGCGACCCCCTGTGGTCCCCCTTGGTAAGGGGGACGAGGGGTGGAGCGCGCTCCGTCTCACGCCTCACGTCTCGCGCCTCACGACTCACCCCTCCGCTGCCTCCAACAACTCGACCACGCGGGCTGAATACTCACCGGCGCTGGGCGCGGGTTGGCCTGATTGAACCGACTCGACAAAGGTCGCGGCGGCGAGCGCCAGCGGCTCTTCGTTACCACCCGCGATGACTTCAGAAGGCTTGAAGTCAGAAATCGGGATGACGTTGTCCTTCACGCTCGCCGGATCGGTGACGGTGTAGTCGAAGAATGTCAACTTGCGCTGACCGAAGCGGCCCTCGAACTGCAACATGCCCTTCGAACCAACGGCAACGACGCTCGCGGCTTTCACCGGCGAGAGCCAGCTCAAGTACACATGCGCCGACACGCCGTCGCTCAACCGGATCGTCGCCACCGCCATGTCTGCGATCCGCGGTTGCACATAACTGAATTGTTCGACACGAATCGCCGCGACATCCGCCGGCGCCAGATAGCGTAGGATGGCGAGATCGTGCGGCGCCGAGTTCCACCATACGTTCGAGTCGCGCCGAATGCGACCCATCCCGAGTCGTTCGAACGAGAGATGGTACAGACGACCGAGCCGGCCGGCGGTGATCCACTGCTTCGCGCGCTGCACCAGCGGGTCGTAGAGAAAGGTCTCGTCGACAAACAGCGTGACGCCTTGCGCAGCGGCGAGGGCCACGAGTTCACGCGCCTCGACCGCGCGCAGCGCGAGCGGCTTCTCGACCCAGCAATGTTTCCCCGCGCGCAACGCCATGCGCGCCAGGTCGAAGTGCGTCGACGGTGGCGTGGCGACCGCCACCGCGGTCACTGCCGGGTCCGCACACAGCGCGGCGGCATCGGCGCAGGCGCGCAGGTTGTCGCCCACCGCACGCACGCGCGCCGTATCGCCGTCGCAGACCACCTCAACACGGAGGCCCGCCGTATTGCGAAAGGTTCGCAGCAGCTTTTCGCCCCAGTAGCCCAGCCCGATCAGCCCAATCGCCACGTCGCTCAATGCGGTTCTCCTTCGGACTGCGCTACCGGCGCTGCATACTCGCGACGGATACGATAGACACCGCCGCGCTGCGCGCGGTTGAAGCGGCGTAGGTTCCACCACTCTAACAGAGCGACAAGTGCCAACAGCAGCGCCACCAGCGCGCCGCCGGGCGCCGCTTGCCGCACCGCGACCGTCGCGACAGCGGCCGCGAGCAACGTCAGCACGCCGAAGGCCGCCTCGAACAGCCTTGGATGAGTGAGAATGAAGCGCAACGCCAGCACGTCACGCAGCACGATCGCCGTTCGGCCGAGGCCGTAGTGCGATACGCCGTGCTGGCGCCGGCGATCGTGTACCGGCACCTCCGCAACCTCGTGCGCGCGCACGCCAAGAATCGCGGGCAGAAAGCGGTGCAACCCCGCCGGCAGATGGAGGTGACCCAACACCTCACGGTCGTACACCTTCAAACCACAACCGTTGTCGTGCACCGGCAAGCGCGTCACCGCGGCGATCAGCGCGTTGGCAATGCGTGACGGCAGCACGCGCAGCAGCGTGCTCTCCTGGCGCTGCTGACGCCAGCCGGTGACGACTCGCACATCGCCGCGCAGCGCGGCAAGTAGACGCGGGATGTCGTGCGGGTCGTTCTGCCCGTCGCCGTCGAGGGTAACGACGCGATCGCCACGTGCCGCGTGGAAGCCCGCCGACAGCGCGGCCGCTTCGCCGAAGTTACCGTCGAGATCGATGATGCGCAGGCGAGGCATCTCGGCGATCAATGTGGGCAACTCGGCGCGCAACTCCTCGAGCGTGCCGTCGCGGCTGCCGTCGTTGACGAAGATGATCTCAAAGTCGGGGGTCAGCTCGCTCACCACCGCGCAAATTTCGCGACACAGCGGTCCCGCATTGCCTGCCTCGTTGAACACCGGCACCACCACCGACAGAGAACGCTCAGAAGATGCGGCGGGCCATGCGGCCCGCCGGACAGGCACAGAGGCCTGTCCCCACTGGAGCGGATCTTTCATCGGGCGCGCGTGTGAACGGATGAAGTCATTCAAATTGAATCCTCAACCTTTCGTGCTGAGCCTGTCGAAGCACGCCTTGGGAAACACTCGACAGTCCCCACAACGCCAGGTGAGTCACGCTCATCGGCGGAAGAAGGCCACGACTGCGTCGGCCACCCGCTCGACTTCGGCGTCGGTGAGATCGGGGAACACCGGCAGCGACAGGATCTCGCCCGCGAGTTGCTCCGCCCGCGGCAGCGCCGGCCCTTCGCCGTAGGCGCGCAACCACGCCACCTGGCGGTGCAACGGCACCGGGTAGTGAATGCCGGTCTCGATCTGCCCGCGCTTCAAATGCGCGGCGAGCGCGTCGCGGTGCGGCGTCCGGATCACGTATTGGTGGTAGACGTGCACTTCGCCCGGCCGCTCCAACGGCACGCCGACGCCCACCGGCGCAAACCGTTCGCTGTAAAACGCCGCGATGGCGCGCCGGCGCTGATTGCGCGCGTCGAGGTGGCGCAGCTTCACGCGCAACACGGCGGCCTGCGCCTCGTCAAGCCGGTAGTTGCCGCCATAGATGACGTGATGGTTCTTTCGCTCCTGGCCGTGGGTCTGCAGCAAACGCAGACGCGTGACGATCGCATCGTCTGCGGTGGTCACGAACCCCGCATCGCCGTATGCACCGAGGTTCTTCACCACGCCGGCGCTGAAGCAGCCGACTGCGCCGAAGCTGCCGACGCGCTGCCCATCGCGCGCGGCGCCGGGCGCGTGCGACCCGTCCTCGATCACCGCGATGCCGCGCGATCGCGTGAGATCCAGCAACGGCTGCAAGCGCAGCGGCGCGCCGTAGAGGTGAATCGCCATCACCGCGCGCGTGCGCGGCGTCAGCGCGCGCGCGACCTGCTCGACATCGGGTCCGTAGCCGTCGGCTTCCACGTCCACCACGACCGGCTGGGCACCGGTGAAGCGGATCGCTTCGACCGCGGCGGTGAACCCGTTGGCGTGGACGATGACTTCGTCGCCGGCGCCGATCCCCAACGCCGCCACACCAAGGGCGAGGGCTTCGGTACCGGACGAAGTCCCAACCGCGTGCGGCACACCAACATAGGCCGCGATCTCCTGTTCGAAGGCCAGCGTGTTCTGGCCCTTGAGCAAATGCATCTCCGCCAGCATGGCCGACCAGGCAGCGGCAATCTCGGTCGCCAGCAGGGCATGCTCGCGCTTCAGGTCCAAAAGAGGAATGGTGCGGCTCATGCACCCTCCTCGACTGGCGTAGCGATCCGCATCCGCTTCGTCCTGTTCATCCTGTTCATCTTGATTCAAGCGTCAGCACGCTTGCGCACCAAGACCAGGCGTTGCTCGTCGCCTTCTTCGACCGCGGCCAGCAGCGGCACGCGCTCGTAAAGGTCGCGCGGCGCTGCCGGCAACTGCTCCCACTCGCGACGAGTCATCAGTAAATAGCGCGGCGCCGCCGCCGAGAGCTCCCGCTCATAGACTCCAATGTGGCCGCCCCAATAGAAGACCGCTTCATACTCAAAGGTACGGTAGAAGAAAAGTGGAGTCTGTGCGCCGATCACCTCGCGAACCGCGGGCATGAACGCGCGATAGGTTAGATGGCTCGCAATCGCCGGCATCACCACTTGCGACGCCAGCAGCGTGCCGGCGCACTGGACAAGCAACAGCGCGGCAATCACCTGGGGCAACGCCCGCGTCGCGAGTGCGCGCGCCAGCCACCATGCGGCACTGGCCGCGACCCCGAGACAGCCGAGACTCATCAGCCACTGCCCGCGCAGCGCGGCCGCGATCCACGCCCCGTACAATCCGGCCTCGGCGCCGAAGCGCGCGGCGAGCCATCTAATAAGCGGTACCCCGAGCACTTCGACGGTCGTCACCGCGATGAGCGCGCCGATCAATCCGGCGACCGTCAGGGCAAGTACCCGCAGAACGACGCGCCACCAGGCTGGCATCGCATCGGCCACGCCACCGGGCCGGACGACATCGACGATCCACGAGCCCAGCAGCAGGCCGAGGGCGGGATACAGCGCCAGCAGGTATACGCTGCGCTTGCTGACGGCCAACGAGTACAGCGCGAACACGATCACGATCCATAGCAGTAGGTAGACGCGCGGGTCACGGGCCGTCAGCTCGCGGCGCGCGCGCCACCACGTCGTCACTGCAGCGGGTAGCAGTAGCGTCCACGGCAGAAATCCCGCCACCAAACTCCCCACCAAATAGAAGGGCCCGTGGCGATGGCCGCCTTCGAAATCGTTGGCGTCGAAAAGGCGAAACACGTTTTCGTTCAACAGTTGCTTGCCGACGAAGGCGAAGCCGCCCACCCACATCGCCAGCAGGTACCACAGGCCGGCGATGCAGGTCACCGCCGTCAGTCCACGCAGCAGTCGCAAGCGCCGCACGGGTTCGAAGTCGCGCTGCACGGCACAGGTGGCGCCGATCAACAACGCGGGCAGGGCGACGCCCACGGGGCCTTTCGCCAACACCGCGAACGCCATCCCACCATAGAACGGCAGCAACCAGCCTGGGCGGCGGTCGCGACGCGCGAAGAACAAGAACGAACAGAACGCAACCAACAGTCCGAACGTCAACGCCATGTCGACACGCGCGCCGATGGCCGCGCGTTGCCACTCGAAGCTCGTCAGCGTGATGGTGGCAGCGCACAACCCGGCACCCGCTCCCCACAGCGCGACGCCGGTCGCGTACGTCACCAACGCGCCCGCCAGCGACAGGACGGCCGAGGGCAAGCGAATGCTCCACTCGTCAGTGTCGCCGTGGACAACCGCGGTGAGCGCCCCGAGCCAATGAAACAACGGTGGCTTCGACGGGATCTCGCTACCGCTCGGGCCGTCGCGGCGGGGAAGGATCCAGCCGCCGTCGTGCGTCATCTGCCACACCACCAACGCCTCACGCGCTTCGCCGTGGGTGTGGAACGGGTGCGCACCCAGCCCCCACAGTTGCAGCAGCCACCACAAACCGATGAGCAGCGTGGCGCCGCCCACTATCAGGAGCGGGGACCGAGTCGGCTCCGCGCTCGGCAGCGCCGACTCACCGACGGCCGGCATCACGTCGTCCGTCATGACAACGGGTGGTTCACGACCACAACCTTCTTGCCTTCGGCCGCAATCGCAATCGGCGGCAACGCAAGTTGCGGCCGCAACGTTTCCAACTCCGCACGATTGATGACGAGAAAGAGTCGCGTCGTCGAGGCCCAGGCCTGCAGCAAGCGATCATCTTCGCGCCAAAAAAACGCCCGCTGATCGCCCTGCTCGCTGCCAAACGTCAGCTCGCCACGCCCCCCAACCTGCACCACGCGGCGTTCGGTGTAGAACGGCATCCCCTGCACGTAGTGGTGATAGATCACGATCTGATCGTCGGGGCCCGCCTGGGCGTGAATCACACGGCCGAGCTCGCGGTAACTATTGGTCACGTCGCGGCCGGCAATCGCTGCGCACAAGAGGAGCGACCACCCGACTGCGATCACCGTCAGCGCGCGCTGCGGCGTGTGCGCGCGCTGCGCCAGCCCGCCCGCCACCACCATCACAACACCGCCGACACAGAGCGATGGGAGTATCCGCGGAACGATCGGGTCTACTTGCAGCAACCCCGCGACGCCACCGCCAAT
The DNA here is from genome assembly GCA_041477755.1 of Binatia bacterium. GTDB lineage: Bacteria > Desulfobacterota > Binatia > HRBIN30 > JACQVA1 > JACOST01. Next base: position 20,319 of record JBGOUW010000004.1, on the reverse strand, counting down.
CACCATCGTCCAGCCCAGAAACGTGAAGACCATCCCCATTCGGCGGCCGAGCGGCACATCCTCTGTGGGTCCAACTTGGGCCGGCACGACTTGGGCCAGCACGACTTGCAAGGCGCGCGCTGTCAGCAGCGCCAGCGGCGGAAACGCCGGCAGAATGTAGGTGATCAGCTTCGAGGCAGACAAGCTGAAGAACCCAATCACGACACTCGCCCACAACACGCAGAACCAGGTTCCGCTCGACCACGTCGTCACGCGCGGCAGCACCCGCCACGAGCGCGGCAACACCGCGAGCGCCAGGCTCCACGGCATCAGCCCGAGCACCACGAACGGCAGAAAAAACCACCGCGACTCCTGGTGCTCACTCGGATCGACGAACCGCTTCACATGTTGGTCCATGATGAAGAAGTTCAGAAACTCCGGGTTGCGACTGCTCACCAAGACGAACCATGGCAACGCCACCAGAGCAAACAATCCGATCCCGATCGGATCGAGCAGCGGCGCAATAGCGCGCCAATCGCGCCGGACGATCAGAAAGCTGACGACGATCGCGCCACTCAACACGACGGCGACCGGCCCTTTGGTGAGGACACCGAGCGCCACCGCGACGTACATCAGGCGGTAGAATCGCCGCCGCCGAACGTCGTCGTGGTAGCCGAACCAGAAGCACACCAGCGTCGCGGTCAAGCACGCCATCAGCGTGGCATCGAGCGTGAGGGTCTGCCCCAGCGCAAAGAAGAGCGGCGAGGTCGCCAACACCACCACCCCCACCAACGTCACCCAGCGATCGTAGATGCGCCGGCCGATGATCCACGTCAGCGCGAGCGTCAGAAATGCCGACGCCACGGGCACCACGCGCGCCACCCAGTCGGTGATGCCGAAGATGCTGAACGCTAGCATCGTCAGCCAGTACACCAGCGGCGGCTTCTCGAAGTACTTGACGAAGTTCAGCGTCGGCGTCACCCAATCGTGCCGCAGCAGCATCTCGCGCGCGATCTCCGCGTAGCGCGCTTCGTCGGGTTCGGCGAGCGCACCAAAGGTGAGCGAGAAGGTGTAGGCAACCACCACCGCACACGCGAAAACGGGCACGACCCATGACGGAATCGCTCCTGCAGTCTCAATGGGGGCCGGCGCCAGCGGAGCGGTCATACTTGAGTCGCGACCGTTCCGTGTCGCCCGGCGAGCGGACGCGCGACGAGGTCGTGGACAGGCAACTCGGCGACGCGCAGCTGCTCCGCCTCCGCGTCTAAACGCACGAACTGGACATCGCGCTTGACCGCGGTGAGCATCGCCGCGAACAGGTCGAGGTGCGGCATCCCCTCCATCTCCGCATGAATCGTGTGGACGTTGAGACCCGCGCGCACGCATCCAAGATAGTGGCGAATCAATTCTGGCGTCGTGGTGGCCACTTCGCCGTAGGTCTCATCCAGCGTCGGCCAGGTACTCGGGATCTCCGGTGTGACAAAGACATGGCCATCGACGCGCGGCCGGTATGGCGCCACGCCGCGCGTGCAACTGTGATAGAGCAGTGCGGCTTCGTCGATGCACGTCAGGCTGTTCGCCGTGCATTGCCATCCCGGCGCGGCAAACGCACGCGCCGGGTGGCCGAGAATCTCTTCGTAGACATCGAAGCCGCGACGAAACTCGGCGCGCACCGCAGCGAGCGGAAGGCGGGCGAGGCGATCATGCCAATAGACATGATCGTAGCCGTGGACCCCTACCTCATGTCCGGCCGCCTGCACCGCGCGCATGATCTCGGGGAACGCGCGTGCGATCTGCGGTCCGGGCAGCAGCGTGCCGTACAGCACCGTGCGCCACCCGTACATGCCGACCGCGTTGGTGCGGCGCATCTTGCGTACAAACCCCGGATGGAACACCCGCCGAATTGCGCGCCCGGAATGATCCGGACCGCACGAGATGAAGAACGACGCGCGCACGTCGAGACGCTCGAACAGCGCCAACAGCGCGGGCACTCCGCGCTGCATGCCGACGTGCGTGTCGATATCAACCTTGAGAGCCAGTCGAGCGGACACGATTCAGTTTTCGATTTGCGATGCGTGATTCTGGATTTCGACTGCCGGCATCAGTTCTGCGTAGTGCGGAACCACTCGATGGTTCGGCGCAGACCATCCGCCAGCGTGGTCTCCGCCTTCACGCCCAGCACCTCGTGCATCTTGGTGTTGTCGGGCACCCGGCGCGGGATGTCCTCGTAACTGGTGCCGTATACAGACTCCTGCGTGACGAACTTGATCGTCGACGACGAGCGGCCGATCGCGATCATCGTCTCGGCCAACTCCAGGATCGTGGTCTCGACCGCCGTGCCGATGTTGAACACGTCGCCTTCGGTGTTGGCTGCCACGCCGGCAGCAATGGTGGCCTGGATCGCATCGTCGACGTAGGTGAAGCAGCGCGTCTGCTTGCCGTCACCGATCACAGTCAGCGGCTCGTTGCGCAGCACCTGCCCCATGAAGATGGTGATGATGCGGCCAACGTCGAGGCGGTCGAGTCGCGGGCCGTAGACGTTGAAGTAGCGTGTGATCGTCACCGGCAAACCCATCTTGTGATACGCGAAGCAGAAGTGTTCACCGACCGCTTTGGAGGTCGAGTAGCACCAGCGATCGATGCGAGTCGACCCGAGCAGACGGTCGTCATCCTCGCGCCACGGCACTTTCGGGTTGCGGCCGTAGACCTCTGAGGTCGAGCCGAACACCACCTTCTTGCCGTGCTTGAACGCCAGCTTCAGGACGTTCTGCGTGCCGTTCACGTTGACGTTGAGCACTTCGTAGGGATCGCCGACGTAGTACTCGACGCCGACCACGGCCGCGAGGTGGTAGACGAGGTCGGCGCGTGCGATCAGCCCTTCGAGGATCTCGACGTTGAAGATGCTGTCGCGGATGTAATGAAAGCCCGGCTTGCCCATCAAGTGACGCACCTTGACGACGCTGCCGGTATCGAGAATGCTGACATCGTCGCCCCGGGCGAGAAAGGCCTCTGACAAATGCGAGCCGACGAAGCCGCCGCCCCCGGTAATGAGAATTTTCATGTCAGCAGCGCTCCTTCGGTAATGTCGTAGCGGCGCGCCCCATCGCTCGCCGAGTGCTCGTGCGAATCGCCTTCCAACTGCACGCGGGTCAGCCGCAGCTCCGCGCCGCCGGTTTGTACCACAATGCCGCCGTGCGCGCCGACCTCAACCGCCAGCACTTGGCCGGGGCGCGGCAGCGGCACCGCGCGGCTGCGATCGACGGCCGGCGGTTCGGCGCGCTGCGCCTCCCACACAAACAGTTTGCGCCCGCGCCACATGCCGAAGGCGCCGGGATAGGGATGGGTAACAGCACGCACGAGATTGCGGATCGTGGTGGCGTCCGCGTCCCACGCAATGCGGCCATCGTCGGGCTTGCGGCCGCCGAAGTAGCTGGCGGCACGATGGTCTTGTGGGATGCGCGAGGCGACACCGTCGCGCAGCAACGGGTAGGTTTCGCGCATCAGCACCGCCGCCGCCTCGGTGAGCTTGTGAAACAGCGTCAGGGCAGTGTCGTCGTCGCCGATCGGCACGGCGCGTTGCGCGACGATGTCGCCGCGATCAGGTTTCACTTCCATATAGTGAAGGGTCACGCCGGTCTCGCGCTCGCCGTGGATCAATACCCAGTTGACCGGGCAGCGGCCGCGGTAGCGCGGCAGTAGCGAGCCGTGCAGATTGAGGGCCCCGCGCGGCGCCAGCGCCAGCAACTCGGCCCCCAGCAATTTGCGATAATAGAAAGAGAAGATGAAATCCGGCGCCCATCCGCGCACGCGCGCGATCCACTCGGGCGCGTTGACATTGTCGGGCGCGAACACCGGGATACCGTGCGATCCGGCGAGCACGCGCGCCGAGCGGAACCAGACCTCTTCGCCAGGATCGTCGTCGTGGGTAAACACGGCCGCCACGGTGGCGCCGCCTCCCAACAGTTCCTCCAGGCAGACGTAGCCGATGTCGTGATAGGCGAAGACTACCGCGCGCATGGCATCATCACTCGCAACCGCTAGAGCCGATGAATCGTGCGGATCCGATAGGTCGGGCGGCGGCGCACTTCGAGATAAATTCGGCCGACGTATTCTCCAACCAATCCGACGGCGAAAATCAGCACGCCGATGAATACGAACAGAATTGCGAACAGCGTGAACACGCCCTCGCTTTCCGGCCCGACGAAGAAGCGGCGGATCAGCAGGAACACGCCGAAACCCACGCCGGCGAAGGAAACGATCAACCCCGCCAGACTCACGATCTGGATCGGCAACAACGAAAAGCCAGTCATCAGATCGAACGACAGGCGCATCAGCTTGAGCAGCCCATACTTCGAGGTACCGCTGAAGCGGTCGGCATGCCCGACCTCGATCTCCGCCGTGCGCTTGGCGAGCGAGTTAGCGAGCGCCGGGATGAAACTCGACCGCTCGTCGCAATCGATGATCTGGCGCACCACCGCGCGCCGATAGGCGCGCAGCATGCAACCGTAGTCCTTCATTTTGACGCCGACCGTACGCGAGGTCAGTTCGTTGATCGCGCGCGACGCCAGTTTGCGGAAGGCGGGGTCCTGGCGCGTTTCCCGCCAGCCACCAACCACCTCGAACCCCTCGTCGATCTTCGCCACCAGCCGAGGAATTTCTTCGGGCGGATTCTGCAGGTCGCCGTCGAGCGTGACGATGATGTCGCCACGCGCGGCAGCAAAACCGGCGAGCACGGCGGCATGCTGGCCGAAGTTGCGCGTCAGCTCGATTATGCCGACGTGCGCATCGCTTGCGCTGATGCGCGTGAGCGCATCCAGCGAACCGTCGGAGCTGCCGTCATCGACGTACCAGATCTCGTATGAACGCCCGAGCTCGCGCATCGACCGCATCAGCCGAGTGTGCAGCGTCTCGATGTTCGCAACCTCATTGTAGATCGGGATCACCACCGACACGTCGACCGCTGCGGGCGTGGTCTCGGGAGATGCATCCATGAGTGGTACGGAGCGGGCGGGTAACACCGCGCGGACATCCTTTCGGTTGGGGAGTGCAGACCACAAACGGCCACGGAATTCAATTTGGTGAGCTTGACGCCTGGGGTTGCGGCCGTTATCACCAGCCGCGTTGCGGCTCACATCCCACCAACCGGCTCGCGGCGCGCGTTGCGAGCAATCGCATCGCCCAGATCACCCGCAGCGGCGTCCGCGCGCCCTAACAGCGTTCGTCGTCGTGGCCGTTGCCGGCTGCGCGCCGGTGCACGCGCGCAACCTGCCCGCGCATCCGCCTGCGGCGCCCGTACAATCGTCAGCCACACTGACCATTCACGAGCCGGTGGGCGTGGCGCGCACGAATTGGCCGGTTAGCACCGGCGTGCCGTTTCCTCGCGGCCGCGTGCGTGAGGCCGCGATGATCGCAGCGAAATCAAGCGGGGGCACCGTCCTTCCGGTCCAGACCCGTGTCCTGAGCCGGTGGGACGATGGCAGCATACGCTGGTTGCTCGCGGACGTTGCGGTCACCGTCGCGGCGCACGCCACCGCGACGCTGACCGTCGCTGCCGCCACTGCCGACAGATCGCTGCCGCCGGCGTTGCAATCGCGGGTACAGGTCGCCGAGCGCAGCGACGGCGTGGCGATCGACACCGGTCCGTTGCAGTTCACTGTGCCGCGTACCAGTTTCGCGATCCTGGATGACGTCCGTTTGCACGGGCACGCAATGCGCGCGAGCCCGCTGCGCGCGCTCATGACGCTCGATCAACGAGTCGAACCGCGGCCACCGAGCGCAGTCACCGTACGCGAGAACGGTCCACTGCGCGCGCAGATCGAAATGCGCGGACAACTCGCACCCGGCTTCGACTACTTGGTCCGCGTCCATGCGTACGCCGGTCAGCCGTTCGTGCGCATCTTCTTCACCTTCGTCGCCACCGGACCCGCTGAGATGACCGCCGTACGCCAACTCGCCGTTACGGCGGCGCTGCCCGCATCGACCTATCGGCTCGGCCTTGCGCACTCGCCGGCCACTGGGCGCGTTACCAAGGCGGGTGTTCGATTGATCCAGGCCGACAACCAAGTCTTCCTCCTCAACGGCGAGCGTCACCAGGGCCACGCGGCCGGCTGGATCGAAGCGAATGGAGCAACCGGTGGCATTGGCATCGCCAGCCGCTTCTTCTGGCAGGAGTACCCGCAGAGCTTTGAAGTCACCCCCACGCACCTCACCTACAATCTGTGGACGCCGGACGCCGCGCCGGCACAAATCGGCGTCGGCGCGGCGAAGACCCATGAGTTCGTCGTCAACTTCTTCGACAAAATGCCGCCCGCGGGGACGACCGCGGCGCTCGCCGCGCCGCTGACCGCGCAGATCGATCCGGTGTGGAGCGCCGCGACCGGGGCCCTGCCGAACGCGATCGCACCCGGCAAGGATACCGACGCTTTTCTCCATCGACTCAACGATGCCCTGCCGCAGGTTGAAGCCCACACCGCCGCGGAGCGATGGGACGAAGCGGCGCATGACGATTGCCCGCCCGCCGGGGCCGAGCGCGTACGCATCGGCGCCTTCGGCATGCTCAATTGGGGCGATTGGAACTACCCCGGGCTGCACGACACCACCAAGGGCTGCGATGCGTGGGGCAACCTCGAGTACGATCTGACTCAGGTCGACGCGCTCGCTTTCGTCGCCACCGGCACACCGACATACCACGAGTTGATGACCGCCGCCGCGCGCCACTTCATGGATGTCGACGTCATCCACGCCCAGCCACGGCAGTCGAAATGGATCGGGATGAATCATCCGAAGAACCCGCTTCACTTCAGCTTCGCGCACAGCGGTGTCGATCTCGGCCACACGTGGACGGAAGGGCTGGTCTCTTATTACTACTTGACCGGTGACGACCGCGCGCTCGACGCCGCTCGAGGCATTGCCGACTACCTCGTGCGCCGCCTGCAAGCCGGCGTCGTGGGCGCCAACCCGCGCCAATGGGGCTGGCCGGCAATCGCGTTGCTGGCCGTATCGCAAGCCACCGGCGAGCCTCGCTACCTCAGCACCGCGCGCGACTACGCGCGACGCGGGATGAAGGCGTTTGCTCCGACCGACCTCAGCAGCTGGAAGATCGGCATCCTCGCCGATGCGTTGGCCAACACGCACGCGGCGACACGCGATGCCGACATCGAACAGTGGCTGCGGACCTACGCGGCTGCCGTTGCGGCGAAACCCGACGGCGATCTGCGATTGTACCCCGCCGTCGCCTACGTCGCGGCGCTGACGCACGACGCTCGCCTGGCGGCCAGCGCCCGCGCCGCGGCTGATCGCATCCAGTTCGGCAGCTGGGCCAAGCCGTTTACGATCGCTGGCCGCACCGGCTTTCGGATCTTGTCGTTGCTGCAAGTTGAGAGCGAAAAGTCCAAAGTCGACCACTAAACATTTCGCGGTGACGTGTGCTCGTGGTGCGTACTCGGTCCTGCGAACACGAGTCACGAGCACGAACTACGACTTCACCATTTCGCGCCGCTCAGTACGTGCACCGGCCGCTTGGCCTTGCGGTCGCGGCGCAGCAGAACATACAGCGCGCCCGCACCGCCGTCGCACGCACGCGCGCTGGCAAAGGCGAGGATGATTCGTGACCACCGCCCGCGTGCCAGCCAGGTGGCGACCCGCTGCTTCAACACCGGGACGTGATCCTTCGAGTTGAGCCCCCGGCCGTGAATGACTAACACGCAGCGCTTCCCCGCTTGGTGCGATGCGAACAGGAACCGATCGACTGCGACGCGCGCCTCAGTCGCGGTGAGGCCGTGCAGATCGAGGTGCGCTTGATACGCGAACTCCCCGGCGCGCAGCCGCTTGAGTAACCGTGGGTCGACACCGTCCACGATCCCCTCAAGGTGTTCATCGCTGTCGCTGATAACGAAATGGCCGGTGCCGGCCACCAATTCCGACAACTCTGCAAATGCCTCCGCGTCGGCACTGACAACCGCGCGGGCAGCCGACGCTGGTGGTGGGCCATCAACGCGCGCGCGTTCGCGCGCCCCGAGTTGCCGAACGTCGGCCATCTCATTCAAAAAGGCGCTCAGGCCGTCGTCGGCGACTGGCGGCTCCGGTTGTAACTTCTGCGGTGGTGCGACCGGCGCCACCGAGACCGCCCGTTTGCCGATTTGGCGAAACGGCTGATACTTGAACTCTTTGGAATGCCCGGTCGCTGCCGGGCCCCTGCCTCGTCGCCGCATGCCACACTTCGCCCTGGCCAACGTTAGCCGTCCAACCATACCGATGGAAGGCGCCGGCGCCCGCCGGTATTCCTTTAGTCTCAACCGGGGCTGGCAACGAGGTTCAAGGTTCGCTATCTGAAGTCTCGCCCTGCGATCATTATAGAGGCAACGACCATGACCAAAGACAAATTGTACGCCGTACCGCGACCGCTGGTGACGGACTTCAACTTTAGCGCCGACACCGCCGCGGTGTTCGACGAGATGCTGATCCGTTCGGTGCCCTTCTATACCGAGGTCCAGCGCATGATCAGCGAGATCGTCGGCGACTTCGCGGTGAGCGGCAGTAACATCTACGACTTGGGTTGCTCGACGTGCGCCACCTTTCGCATGCTCCAGTCGCTCGACCAGGACGTGAACTTCATCGGCATCGACTCTTCCGCCGACATGCTCGCGCGCGCCGCGGAAGAACTGCGCCAGGCAAATTTCACTCGCCGCCACGAATTGCGTCACCAGGACCTGCACGAAGGGCTGGCCATCGAGAACGCCTCGGTCGTCATCATGAACCTCACTCTGCAATTCGTGCGCCCGTTGTTTCGCGAGCGCGTGATGCAAACGATCTTCGACGGGATGAACCATCAGGGCTGCCTCATCTTGGTCGAGAAGGTGTTGGCGGAGGAGTCGCTGATGAGCCGGCTATTCATCAAGTATTACTACGATTTGAAACGGCGCAACGGCTACTCGGACATCGAGATTTCACAGAAGCGCGAGGCGCTCGAGAACGTCTTGATCCCCTATCACCTGCGCGAGAACGAACTCCTGCTGCGCAACGCCGGCTTCCGCTGCACGGAAGTGTTTTTCAAGTGGTACAACTTCTGCGGCTTGCTGGCACTGAAATGAGCGCCACTCCCGAATCGCGGACCACCGCGGCGGCGCCGGCAAGCGGCGCCGTGCAAAGCATTGGCCGCTTTGTGTTTCGCTTCCGCGACTACTTGGCGCCGACCGGGCTCGTCGTGATCTTGCTGCTCACCCACCCGGAACACCTCTTCGGCAGCAAGGTGGCCAATATGTGGGCCGACCTGCTGGGGCTGTTGCTGTGTCTCACCGGTCAAGTCGTGCGCGCCACCGTGATCGGCTACGCCTACATCGTGCGCGGCGGCGCGAACAAGCAACTGCACGCGCCCAAGCTGGTGTGCGAGGGCTTCTACGCGCACAGTCGCAATCCGATGTATCTCGGAAACTTCCTGCTGCTCACCGGCTTGGCCGTCATCTACAACTCGCGCTGGGTCTACGCCCTCGCGCTGCCCGTCTACATCGGCGGCATTCTGTCGATCATCAGGGCGGAGGAATCCTTTCTGCACGAGAAGTTCGGCGCGGAGTACGCGGACTATTGCCGGCGAGTGAATCGATTCTGGCCCCGGCTTGACGGGCTGCGGCAGACGCTCGCCCCCATGACGTTCGATTGGAGGCGCGTGTTGCGCAAAGAATACGGCACCACCTTCGCATGGACGTCGGCGGCGATCGCCATGTTGATCTGGGAACGGCTGGTCCATTTTGGCTACCACGCCGAGGCCGGTAAGATCACTTTCCTGGCGCTCGCCTACGTGCCGATACTCATCGCGTACGGCACCGTGCGCTGGCTCAAAAAAACGCACCGGCTGGATTCGTGAGAACCGGGCTGCGCCGTTTCAATGAGTACTCCAGCCGACGAGCTGCTAGTAGAACGTGAGCCACCGCTGGCGTGGGTGATCATCAATCGACCGCAGGCGCGCAATGCGATGACGCGCGCGGTGTGGCAGGCGCTGTCGGCGCAGGTGATCACACTCGGCCAAGACGCCAGCGTGCGGGTCATCATTATCCGCGGCGCCGGCAACGACGCGTTCATCTCCGGCGCCGACATCTCGGAGTTCCCGGCGATCCGCGCCAACGCCGCCATGACCGCCGACTACGATCGCGACACTGCCGCCGCGTGGCAGGCGATCACGGCGGCACCGCAACCGGTGATCGCGATGATCAACGGGCTGTGCTTCGGCGGCGGCTGCGCGGTGGCGCTGGCGTGCGACCTGCGGGTCGCCGCCGATCACGCGCGCATCGCCATCCCCGCCGCGCGGTTGGGCTTGTCGTATCCGTTCGACGCCATCGAGCGCTTGATCCACGTGGTCGGCCCGACCGCCGCCGCCGACATCCTGCTGTCGACCCGTACGCTCGATGCGCAGGAGGCGCTCCACATCGGTTTTGTCAGCCGCGTCGTACCGCGCGCGGAGTGCGACGAGTGGACCCGCGACTACGCGCTGCGCATGGCCGAGAACGCGCCGCTGACGCTGGCCGCCCACAAACTGGCCATTCAAGACTCGCTCAAGTCACCGAGTATGCGCGACACCGCCGCGATCCGCGCCGCCACGGCACGCTGTTTCAACAGCGCCGACTACCAAGAAGGCATCGCCGCGTTTCTTGCGAAGCGCACGCCGCGGTTTGAAGGGAAGTGATGCGGCGCCCCTCCGAACGGGCTCGCGAGCCAATCGCCCGAGCGCCGCTGATGTCCGGACCACTCACGGGTCTTCGCGTCCTCGATCTGACCCGCTATCTCGCGGGGCCGTACTGCACCATGTTGCTCGGCGACATGGGCGCCGAGGTGATCAAGATCGAGCCGCCCGCTGGTGCCCGTGCGTTTGCACAAACCGCCCGCGGCACCGACAGCTACTTTTTTCTCTCCGCCAATCGCAACAAGAGGAGCGTCACGCTCGACGTCAGGCGCGACGAGGGGAAGACGGTCTTCCGTCGATTGGTATCCGCCGCCGACGTTGTCGTCGAAAATTTTCGGCCCTCGGTCATGCCGCGACTCGGCTTAGGCTATCGCGATCTCGCCGCGCTCAATCCTCGGCTGGTGTACTGTGGGATCTCCGGCTTTGGCGCCACCGGTCCGTACGCGGAACGACCGGGCTTCGATCAGATTGCGCAGGGGATGTCGGGGCTGATGAGTGTGACCGGCACCACGGAGAGCGGCCCGCTGCGAGTTGGCATCGCCATCGGCGATTTACTCGCTGGCATCTTTGCGGCGTGGGGGATCACGCTCGCGCTCTACCAGCGTACGCAATCGGGCCGCGGTCAGGAAGTCACCACCTCCCTGCTCGAAGCGCTGGTCGGCGTGCTGTCGTGGAGTGCCGGGATGTATTTCGACAGTGGCCAGCCACCGCCGCCGGCCGGTAATCATCATCCGCTGGCGTCGCCGTACGGCGTGTTTCAGGCACGCGATCGCGCGTTCAACATTGCCTGCGGCAACGAGCGCCAATGGCAGAAACTGTGCCGTGCCCTCGGCTGCCCCGCGCTGCTCGACGACCCGCGCTTCCGGGAGCCGGTCGGCCGAGTGAAGAACCGCGCCGCGCTGACCGCGTTGCTGAACGGGCGTCTCGCGACGCGCGATGCTGCCGCGTGGGTGGTGCGGCTCAATCAGCACAACGTGCCGTGTGGTCCGATCAACAACCTCGCGGAAGTCTTCGCCGATCCACAGGTCCACGCCCGCGCAATGCTCGTGGAATTGCCCCATCCAGTACTCGGGACGTTCAAGGCCACTGGCATTCCCGTCAAGCTCAGCGCGACACCGGGCGCCGTCGCGACCCTGCCGCCGACACTTAGCGCCGACACCGACGACGTGCTGGAGGCGGTGGGGTATAGCCGTGACGAACTCCGCGCGCTGCGCGCCGCGGGCACCATTTAGACCAACGTGGTGCGACCGCGCACTTGCGCCGGCGCAAGTTGCTGCGCTATGAGCACCAACATGACACGCAAGACGGACTCGCGCACGCGAGCCGTCATTGGGAGGTCCGCAACGAGTCGTTCGTAGTTCACTGACGGACCTATTGACCAGTAGCGCAGGCGTCTGTGGTGCGCTGAGTCTGACCCGTCGCCAGCGCTCTGGGGCACACGTACCGCCAAGGTCCGTCGCCGAGCCGACACGTCAGGGGATTGCTGTGAATTGTGCCAACTTCGTTGCGAACGGTGCCCACTGGCGCCATCTCGGCCCCGCGGTGCTGGCGCGCGGTCGGGCCGGCAGCTTCGACTGCGGCGTGGTCGGCGACCCGTGCATCGTGTGGGATACTGAGATCGCCAACTGGCGCATGTTCTACTTCGCCGCCGGCGATCAGTTCAGCTCGGTCGCCACCGGCGTGGCCGTCGCGCGCTCCCCCAAACATGTCGACGCCGGCGACTGGGTGCGCACCGGGCGCCTCCCGATCGAAGGTCCCCACGCCGCGCTGTGCCATAAGTTCTGGGTGCTGATGGATCCGCACACCCCCGGTCAAGCCGCGTGCGTCGGTGATGAGTACGTCGGATTCTTCACTAGCCTCGACAACGGTGCGAAGGTGATCTGCCGCGCGCGCGCCCGCTCCCTTAGCGGCCCCTGGCACAGCGACGCGGCGCCGGTGATCGCCAACGGCAGCCAGACCGCGTTCGACGGACGCGGTGCCGATGCGGTCACCGCCTACTGGTTTGCCGATCGTGGCCGCATTCTTCTCTTCTACATGGCCTACCCGGCCGAGCCGCAGAGCGACCAACCGCTATCACCGCTCGGCCCCTGCCAAGCCGTCGCACTGCTCGACCCGATGCATTCGGAAGCGGAGAAACTCGGCCCCATCCTGCGGCCAGGCACCGTGGCGCGCCACTGGTGCAGTGGTTGGATCGGGGGCTTGCAATTATTGCCGACCGCCGATCCACAGTGGGTGGCGCTGCTCAACGGGTCCGCCACACCGGTGTACGAAGGTCACGGCGAGCCCGACCCGAGCGTCGGCGGTTGGGCGCGCTGCGACGAAGCGTTCCCGATATCGGGCTGGAAGTTCGACCTCAAGCAGAGCCCGATCGAACTACCGTCGCAGTTGTCCACCGCTGCCAAGCAACACGGTGAGAGCACCAACCTGTGGCGCCACCATCTGCTCGTGCTGCCCGACGAGCGCGCCCGCATCTATTACAACTCGGGCACCTACGGCGCGGAGCAACTCTACGCTCGTGTTTGGCACGTGTGAACTCGTGATTCGGGCTCGTGACTCGTGCTAAGAGTGACGAGACATGAGTGAGAAGTTGCCCCGAGTACGAGCCACGAGCCCGAATCGCGAAGTGACCGACATCCTCGCCGAGCGCTACGCCAGCGCAGCGATGGCGGCGATCTGGTCGCCCGCCGGAAAGATCGTGCTCGAACGCGAGTACTGGATCGCGGTGCTCCGCGCACAGCGCGCGCTGGGTATCGCGATCCCCATGGCCGCCATCGCCGCCTACGAACGCGTGAAGAACCAAGTCGACCTCGCCAGCATCCGCGCGCGGGAGCGGATCACACGCCACGACGTGAAAGCGCGCATCGAGGAATTCTGCGCGCTCGCTGGTCACCAGCACATCCACAAGGGCCTGACCAGCCGCGATCTGACCGAGAACGTCGAGCAGCTACAGATCCGCCGCTCGCTCGAACTCTTGCGCATCAAGTCGGCCGCGTGTCTCTATCGCCTGTCGCGGCGTGTACGCGAGTTTCGCGACGTCGCCATCACCGGCCGCTCGCACAACGTCGCCGCCCAGCCCACCACCGTCGGCCGCCGCCTCGCCATGTTCGGCGAGGAGATGCTGCTGGCCTTTCACCAACTCGACTCCGTGCTGCAGCGCTATCCGCTGCGCGGCCTGAAGGGACCCGTCGGGACGCAGCTCGATCAGCTGACGCTTTTCAACGGCGACGCCAAGAAAGTCGCCAAGCTCGAAACCGCGATCGTGCGCTTCCTTGGCTTCACGCACGCACTGACCGCGACCGGGCAAGTGTATCCGCGGAGCCTCGACTTCGAAGTCGTCAGCGCGCTGTATCAGCTTGGCGCCGGGCCCAGCAGCTTCGCGAAAACCTGGCGGCTGATGAGCGGCTTCGAACTGGCGTCCGAGGGTTTCAAGGAAGGCCAAGTCGGCTCGTCGGCGATGCCGCACAAGATGAACGCGCGCAGTTGCGAACGCCTCAACGGCTTGCACGTCGTGCTGCGCGGCTATCTCACCATGGTGATGGGACTGGCCGGCGATCAGTGGAACGAAGGCGACGTGTCGTGCTCGGTGGTGCGACGGGTGGCGCTTCCGGGCGCGATGATGGCAACCGATGGCTTGCTGGAGACGTTCTTGACGGTGCTCGATGAGTTAGTGATCTTTCCCGACGTGATCACCGCCGAGCGTGAGCGCTACCTGCCCTTTCTCGCCACCACGACGATTCTCATGGAAGCCGTGCGCCAAGGCGCCGGGCGCGAACAGGCCCACGCCGCAATCCAAGCACACACTCAAGCCGTCGTCCGCGCGCTGCGCCAAGGTCGGCGCGACAACGATCTGCTCGACCGGCTCGCCGCCGACCGACGCGTCGGCTTGAGCCACAAGCAGCTCCAGTCGCTGCTCGGTGCCGAGAGCACGTTCGTCGGCGCCGCCCGAACCCAAGCCGACGCGTTTGTCAGTGAAATTGAAGTGCTGGTGAAGCAACTTCCCGAAGCGAAGCGCTACGTACCGCGCGAGATCATCTAGCCAGCTGTCGACGCTTGAGCTTTTTCGACGCGTCGCCGAGCGTATGCCCGGGGGCCGAGCGGCTGCGGCGAGTCCATCCGTCACCGCTCCAACTCGTCTGGAGTAGTCTGGAGCCCTCACAAAATCGTCTGGTGGTGCAACTTTGGGGCTTCCGATGGGCTGCAGATTCGGTTAAACATGGACTCGTTGTGTGGTCTTCGCTCACTGCGGGTCGCCCCGCCGAAACTCGACGAGGATTCTGATGGTCAAACGTCGTCGCAGCAATGAACTCTCACTCGGCTCGGTGCTCAAGCGCCGGCGCCGCCAACTGGAGATGACCCAAGCGCAGGTGTCCGACAAGGTCGGCTGTCGAGCCAACTACATCGCGTACATCGAGAGTGACGCGCGCCGGCCCAGCCCTGGCGTGGTCGCCAAGCTCGCCAAGGCGCTCGATCTCGACCAGCAGGAGTTGTACTTCCTCGCGTACCCAGAGGCGCAGGCGCTGATGCGGCCCGAGCGCCCGCAACCGGAGTCGGCGTGGTTGCAATTCAAGGGGAACAAGCGGCTGCACACGCGCCACGGGGTCACCCGCGGCGAACTCGCCGCGCTCGAACGGGTCGCGGGTCTCGGTCCGGTGCGGTCACAGCGCGATTTTCTATTCGTCCTGCAAGCGATTCGACAAGCACTCACCGACGAGTGAGCGGCGTGGCGGCGGACGGGGCATCGTCCTCCCCCTACTTCGCGGGCGGCTGGTACTCCATCTTGATCTCGCCCTTCTTGTCGACGAACGGCGAGCGCGAGATCTGTACCCGCAAGCCCTTGAAGCGCGCCGCGGCATCAGCCCTGAAATCGAAGACGTGCGTTTCGAACGGGCTGTCGGCGCCCAGGATCTGGGCCTTAACCCCAAACTGTTTCGCGTAGTGGTCTGCCGCCGCTTTGATCTGATCGAGCGGAATGGTGAACACGGCGATCTGCTTGGTGCCGCCGCGCTCGAGCGCAATCGCATCGGTGCTGAGCTTGCGGTTGAGCTGCGCGCCAGGAAACGGCTCCAACCGCATCGTCGCTGGATCGAAGATGCGCGCCAGCCATTGTGCCGGACCTTCTTCAGCAATTGCCGTCAGTACGCCGAAGGCGACAACTAGGCATATGAGCATCGGCGCCACGCGTCTCATGACTGTCCTCACGCGACTTGAATCAATTCGATTCTGTAGCCGTTGGGATCCTCGATAAACGCGATCTCTGACGCGCCGTGTTTCATCGGTCCCGGCTCGCGCACGATGCTCGCGCCCTTCGCACGCAGCTCGTCGCAAGTGCGGTAGATGTCCCGCACGCCGAGGGCGAGATGGCCAAAGCCGTTGCCGAGATCGTACTGGTGCGTATCCCAGTTGTAGGTCAGCTCGATGACCGCGGTCTGGTCTTCGGTGTCGTAGCCGACGAACGCCAGCGTGAAACGGCCGCCGGGAAAGTCGTGCTTGCGCAACAGCGTCATCCCGAGTGTGTCGCAGTAGAAGCGCAACGACTCGTCGAGATCGTTGACGCGGATCATGGTGTGCAGCAAACGCATCGCAGCTCCTTCGCGCCGCGCACTATTGCGGTTGCCGTGCACGGGTTCAAGCGGCCGCTCGCACCCGTCGACCTACGAATTCAGCGACCGCAGCCAGCGCTCTTCGAAATCCGCCAATTCGCCCGGATACACGGCGGCGAAGGCGGCTGGAAGCGGCTGACGACTCAGCTCGCCGACCAGCTGCGGCAACTTGCGCGCACCGTAGCGATCGATGAGCTCGCGCACCGCGAGGTAACTCTGCGCATAGGCCACCAGCGCGCGCTGCGGCGGCAGCGACGTGAGCGGCCCGGCTAGATCGCGCAAATGAAACAGGGCGGCCCCGTGGAGCGTATCTTCCGCCCACGTCCGTCGTTCGCCGTCCTGCTCCTCCTCGGCCCACACCGCGAGGCCTTCACTCAGCCACACCGGGCAGCGATTGTGCGACAGCTCCGCTACCGCGTGATGCATATACTCGTGGCGCAGCAAGCGGGCGAGCGCGGCATCGTCGGCGTCGAGTCCGCGCACCGGCACTTTGATGCGGCCATCGTACGCCCCACCGGCCCAATCGGGCGTCTGCGTGACGGCATGAAAATCCTGCGCGGCATAGAGCACCACCTCGGCGCGTCCATCCGGCAGCGCCGCGAACTTCGAGCCGACCGCGCGGCGGGCGTCCTCAAGTCCCTCCAACACGAATTGGGCGGCGCGGCGATTTTCGCCGTCAGCAAAGCTGGCACGGAAGTGAGGGCTTTCGAGCGCGGTGAAGTCCCACTCGGCATCGATCTCACGCCCGAGCCGCTCGACCAAGGCGTCGAGTTGCGGCCCGCGAGCGCCGGCGTCACGCGCATGCTGCAGACATTCGAGGGCGTGGGTCCGATCGTTCTCGTGCAAGTACGCTTCGCCGAGCGCGAGCCAGGTCGTCGCGTCCTTGGCCCCGCCGGCAACGGCACGTTCAAGGTCGGCGCGCGCTTCGCCGAACTCCCCGGCCTGCAAGCGCGCCACTCCCATCACCTGGCGAACGTCGCTGCGCTCACCGAGCGCGAGCGCCTCGCGCAGGGAGTTGAGCGCCTCGGCTGGGCGACCCGCGTCGAGCGCGCGCCGGCCGGCGTTCAGCAACACCGCCTGCAAATTCTGCCGCAGCACCGGTTGATCCGGCACCAAGCGCAGCGCCTGACGGAGGCGCTCGGCCGCCCCCTCATGCTCGCCGCGCTGCGCCATCTCAACGGCGGCCGCGTTGAGCTGCAGCGCCTCGGCATCGGCGTGCGGCTGCGCCGCCGGTTGGCGCGGCGGCTCGATCGGCTGCAGCGCGGCAGTGGTGAACGGCACGCCAAGGCGCGCCTCAGGACCACCTTGGTTCGGCAGGGAAGTTCGGTGCAAAGCCAGCGCCGTGAAGACTAGGAGAATGGCAAGCAGAACCAGCGTCGCCGTCCGCAGTGCGGTCGCAAACGGCGGCGCCGGCGGGTCGATGGTGGCGGGGCTCGGCGCGTTGAATGGCACGACACGGATTTGCGCACCGAGGGATTCGAGGCGCAGCCGCAGCTGGTGGGCGCGCTGCGCCGACAGTTGCGCGTACAAGCGCTGGGGTACCGGCGTGGTCCGATCGACCAGTGCGACATCCGGCAGCGTGGCGAGATACTCCAACACCCGCTCGCGCGCGACATCGTTGCGAAAGCCGAAGAGTACGAGATCACACTCGTCGCGCCCGTCCATAGATCCACTCGTGCGCCCAACTCTATCAGCGCTCGGCAACGCTCGCTACAACTGCCGCGACGGGTCGCCCGGCCGGGCTAGCCTGCGTCGTGCGCGCGGCGGTCGTGTCTCACTTTGAACTCTGCATCGACGCCAAACATCGGTCATTGTGAGCCCAGCAAGGGCGAAGCAATCTCGATGAGGATCCGACCTGACTGCGGTGAGATTGCTTCGTCGCTCCGCTCCTACCAATGACCCGCAGCCCATGCCGGCCCCGGGCGCACCGCCGGGCGCCCCTACAAAGAATTCCGCCGTCTCGTCGTAGGGGCGCACGGCGGTGCGCCCTCCCGCCTGTCGCCGCCATTGGGCTGCCCCCCTCTGCGTTCATTGGCCCACCAGAGCAGCTCCTGGCTGCTCTGGTGGGCCAATGACGACTTCCGCTGCGCTCAAGGTTCGGTTCGAACTGATACACTACCCGCGTGATCGCTCCGACGAATCACGAGTCACAAGCACGATTCACGATCTCAGTGCATCACCTTGGGCATGTCGGTGGCTTCCTGAATCACGCCGAAGGCGTCTTCGTAGCGCCGGATGTTCTCTTCCAGCGCGCGCAGGATGCGTTTGGCGTGCTCAGGCGTGGTGATGACGCGCGAGCGGAGATTGGCCAGCGCCCCCTGCGGCGCGCGCTGCGGCTGCACGAACAGGAAGTCGAGGATGAACTCTTCCTTGCGATGGCTCACCATCATCAAGTTGGAGTACACGCCCAGCGCGTTCGCGGGGTCCATCTGAATTTGAATCTGTTGCTCGGAAACCGGCTTGATTTCATCGGCCATGACGAACCTCCGTTGCATCGGGCGGCACAACCTCGTGCAGCCAGCGCGTACTGGCGCTCGCCAGCTCGTCGATCACCTCGGCGGGCGACCGCTTGAGCGCCTTGGGCAGATTGAACGAGTGGTCGCCGCCGTCAACGACGTGCAACGTCGCGCGCGGCAACGACCGCAGTGTGTGTTTGAGCAGAGCGAGCGAACACAGCGCGTCGCGCGTGCCGGCGAAGAACAACATCGGCGCCGTGATCGTGGCGAGATGTGCCACGCGCAGCTTGGTCGGCTGGCCGGCCGGATGGAGCGGATAGCCGAGCAACAGCAATCCGTGCACCGGCTCGCCCTGCGCCGCAAGGTGCGACGCCATCCGCCCGCCCATCGACTTGCCTCCGATGACGAGTGCCGCCGGCGCCAGTGTGGCATCGTTGCGGACAGCGGCGAGCACACGCCGATAGCAGTCCTCCAGCACCGCCGCCGGATCGGGCGCGCGCCGGCCGCGCTCGGTGTACAGGAAGTTGAACTTTACGCTGAGGAATCCGCGTGCGGCCAGCCCTTCGTGAACCGCGCTGAGCAACGGATTGGTCATGTCGTTGCCGGCGCCGTGCGCGAGGATCACCGCAGTGCTGTGGCCGGCCTTGAAGTCGTTGGGATACGCGACGACGGCAGACACCGAGCCGCGTTCGCCACAATCAACTGTCCGTCCTTCGGTGCGCATCTCGCCTATTGCGTATCGCGCATGACAGATCGCCCGCGCCACCGCGACCAGCGATAGGCGATCCGCGAGACTCAGCCGCCCTTGGCCGACGCCAACGGCTCGGCGGCGCCGTCGAGCAGAGCGCGCATGCGAGCAGCGAGCTGCGGACCTTTGCCGGCTGACTCGTGCTTGAAGTACACGTACGCGTCCTTCCACTGGCCCCCGACTGCCTGCATCCGGCGCGTCCATTCGGCGAGCTCGTCGTCGCTATACTCGGGTTTGCGCAGGCGGAAGTAGCCGAAGTCGGCGGTGACTTCGAGCGGCGTGTTGCGGTCTTCGGTCTCCGCGACGCAGATCGCGACGCCGAAGCGCCGCAGGCACTCGTACACGTCGTCGGCAAACCAACTCTGATTGCGGAACTCGAAGGCGGCGCGACAGCCGGGGGGCAGTTGATGGAGAAAGTCTTCCAACCGCGACGTGTCCTTCTTCAAGAACGGCGGCAACTGGAACAGAATGGCGCCCAGCCGATGTTTGAGCGCCTGCGCGACATCGCAGAAGTCGCTCACCAGGTCGGCGGCGTCACGCAGCCGCAGATCGTGGGTGATCCGCCGCGGCGCCTTCAGGGCAAAAGCAAAGTGCTCCGGCACTTCCTTGCCCCAGGCCTGCAGCACGCGCACGGTCGGCAAGCGGTAGAAAGTGTAGTTGATCTCCACCGAGGTGAAGCGCTCGGCATAGTAGCGCAGCATCTGCTGCTCCGAGAGCCCGGCGGGATAAAATGGCCCCAACCACTCCTTGTAACTGTACCCGGACGTGCCGACCCAAAACGTTGCCATCGGGGAGCCTCTATCACGCCGTTCGGCGAGAGAACAACAGAGTTGTTTGGGGGTAGCGTCTCGGTTTGAATTTCCC